>DATJYI010000044.1:0-14357 GCA_035499635.1 Nitrospiria bacterium
GCGCGCTTGACCGCCTCGAACGCGCTCAATTCCGAGATCACCTCGTAGCGGTCTCCGTCGATCCGCAGATCTTCGCCGCCGGCCTCCAGCACGAGATTCATCAGCTTCTCCTCGTCCGCCTTCGACCGGTCGACGACAATGTAACCCTTCTTCTCGAACATCCAGCCGACGCAGCCCGCCTCGCCCAGGCTCCCGCCGAATTTGGTCATTAAATGACGGATCTCCGGCAGCGTGCGGTTGCGGTTGTCGGTCATGCACTCGATCATCATCGCCACGCCGCCGGGACCGTAGCCTTCATAGGCGATCTCCTCGATCGTCTGGCCGGGCAGCTCGCCGGTGCCCTTCTGGATCGCCCGCTTGATGTTGTCCTGGGGCATGTTCTGCTCCTTGGCCTTAATGATGGCCAGGCGCAGTCTGGGGTTGCCGTTCGGATCGCCGCCGCCCATCCGTGCCGCGACGGTGATTTCGCGGATGATCTTGGTGAAAATCTTGCCCCGTTTGGCGTCCACCGCCATTTTGTGGCGCTTGGTGGTCGCCCAGTGGGAATGACCGCCCATGGTTACTCCTTACGGAAGAGTCCGTCCTGCTGACGGCAGTTGTATCATAGACGAGAAAATGGAGTCAAATGACGGCCGAGCGGCGGCGTGACGATCGGCAGCAGGATTCACGCGATGCTTCGCGGTCGGCGCCTAGGCCGCCGAACCGCTTTTGAGTTTTTCGACGATCAGCCTCGCCAATCCGGTGGGTATCCCTTTGACCGCTTCGATCTCCTCGCGCGAAGCGGCGCGAAGCTTGGCCAGGCTGCCGAAGCGGCGCAGCAGCGCCACCTTCCTCGCCTTGCCCAAGCCCGGAATGTCGTCAAGGACGGAGACGACCAGCGCCTTGCCGCGCAGCTTGCGGTGATAACTGATGGCAAACCGGTGCGCTTCATCCCGGATTCGCTGCAGGAGATGGGTGGCCGGGTGGCCCGGCGTGAGGACGACCGGCTCGCTCTCGTCGGGCAGATAGACCCGCTCGAATTTTTCCCCCCTCTCTTTGGCCAGGCCGATGACGTCGGTCTCGTCCAATCCGAGCTGTTGCAGCACGTTGACCGCCGCCGACAACTGCCCCTTGCCGCCGTCTATCACGATCAAATCCGGGACAATCAAATCGGGACGCGGCGCCGTCGCATCGGCCCCCGCCGTCCCAATCGCCCTCGCGTAACGTCGGTGAACCATCTCCGCCATCATCCCGAAATCGTTGGGGCCGGCGGTCTGCCTCATCCGGACATGGCGATAGTCTTCGGGGCGGAATTGGTCGTCATCCCACACCACGCAGGCACCGACCGCCTGGTCGGCGGCCAGATTGGAGATGTCGAACGCCTCGATCCGTCGGGGCACGCGACCCAACCCCAACACCTGTTGCAATTGGGCCGCAGCCGCCGACTCCTTCCTGACGACGGCGCCCCTCGCCGCCAGCGCCGCCCGGCCGTTCTCCTCGGCCAGTTTGACAAGGTCACGGTCATGGCCGCGTTGCGGCACTCTGAACGTCACCGGTCCGCCACGCCGCGGCTTCAACCAGTCCATCAGCAACTGTTGCTCCGGCAGCGCCATCGAGACGACGATCTCCGGCGGAATCACCGTCTCGCGGCCGTAATAGTGCTCGATGGCCGAGGTCAGCAACGCGGCGGGCTCCGACTCCGGCGGTTCCCGCAAGTAGAACTCTTTGCGGCCGACGATCATCCCCGCGCGGATAAATAATAATTGTATGACGAATGTCAGGGCGATTCGCGGGTCGCCCCTCCGGGCGTTATCGTGTTCCCCCGACACGATCGCCCAGACATCCTGATCCTCCAATTTCGTCGACGTGATCCGTTGCTTTTCCAGAATCGCGTCGATGTGGGCGATCTGGTCCCGGATCCTGGCCGCCTCCTCGAAATTCAGTCTGGCCGACTCCGCTTCCATCCGCGCCCGCAGCCCTTCCTGCAGCTCCGTCTCCCGACCCTCCAGAAAGAGCCGGACCTGATTGAGCATGGCTTTATAATCGACCTGGCTTTGATGGCCGGTGCAGGGCGCGAGGCACCGCTTGATTTCATACTCGATACAGGGGCGGTCGGCCGTTCCGTCGATCGTAATCGTGCAGTTGGGCAGGGGGAAGATCCGGCGCAGCCATCGCAGCGTCTCCCGCAACGAATGGGTCGGGACATAGGGGCCGAAATAGAGCGCGCCGTCCGGCTTCACCTTCCGGATGATCTCCAACCGTGGATAGTCATCTTTCATCGGCAACCGCAGGAAGGGATAGTTTTTGTCATCGCGCAGAATGATGTTGAACCGGGGACGGTGCTTTTTGATCAGGTTGTTTTCGAGGATCAGCGCCTCCAGCTCGGAGCCGGTGACGATGTAATCGATGGCGGCGATCTGTTGGACCATCCGGACAGTCTTGGGCGTATGGTCGGCCCCTTTTTGAAAATAGGATCGGACCCGGTCGGCCAATCGGTTGGCCTTCCCGACGTAGAGGACGGCGCCCGTCTGGCCTTTCATCAGATAGACCCCCGGGGATTTGGGCAGCCGACCGGCGGGATCGCGATGCTTGTCGAGCAGAATCGTCGCCATGAAAATAGGATAACAGGGTGAAGGGTCAGGGGTAAAGGGAGTGAAGATTTCTTCACGTATGGCGATGGGGGTACGGGGGAGTTGAGCAAACTCCCCCGACTTGAGCGAGTGCGATGCACGAGCGGATAAAGCAAAAGACGGAGTAGGGATTAATGAAGAAAAAGCGGGGTACGGGGTGAACACATAGCGCCCCGGAGAGTCTTCTCCGAAGCGCTGAACCTACCGTTTCGGCTCAGAAAGTTAGAACGTGAAGACCACCTTCGCCGAGAGCTTCCAAATATTGGAATTAGAGCCGGTCACCGGCGGCGGACCGAGGTTGGCCGTATTGTAGACGTTGTAGAAATCTGCGGCGCCGCTGCCTGTAATGAGGTAGCCGGCTCCGACCAAGACGGCGAGGTTGTCGTCCACCTGATACTTGCTATTCGCATCCAACTCATAGCCGATGTTCCGCTGGCACCCGCCGCACGGCTGGGCCGTGGTCTGGGCGAAGATCACGGCGCCGCCGACATCGAGCCTGTCGCTCGGCATCATGTCGGCATGGAGCTTGACGGCAAACAGACCGGCCCCGCCGATCCCTCCCGGCACGCCCGCTCCGCCGCTCAGACTGCTCCCATCCCGGTCGGTGTTCATCTCGCCATTGACCAGGATATTGCCGAGCTGGAAGTTTCCCGAGATGTCGGCAATGTTGGCGGATCCGACCGCCGATGGTGACTGGCCCGAGGTCACGACCACCGTCCCTCCCAGTCTGGCGCCCCCTGTATCAGCCGTGACGTCCCCCATCAGATTCCAGCCTCCCACACGGATATCCGGGCCGGCGGCAGCAGTCGCGGCCTCAAGGCTGCCGAAGTCATAGGTGCCTTCAAAAGCCAGATTCAGCGAGCCAGCCTTGGCATCCAGGGAAACACCCAGGTAATTGATCCAAATCTTGTCATTGCCGAATGGGCCCGGAGAGGTGGTCAACGGGCCATCCACCGTCGGATAGAAGCTTGAGCCCAAGGTCGTGGCAGGAGTTTGGTCATACAGATAGGCATCGTAGATGTTGATGACATGGTTCCCGCGATCCATCCCCAGGTTGACCATCCAGACGGTGGTGTCATTATTAATGCCGGGGACCGTGCCGAATGCGTTCGCATCATTGACCTGGATCATGCTGGCCGTCAGCGTCGAGCCGTTGAGCGGAAGAATCGCGGTGACGGCGTCGCCGGTGGTATCAAAGATAATCCCGTGGCCGAGTTTGAGCGTCTGACGGCCGAGCACAAACCCCACCTTGGTGAGATCGATCTTGAGATAGGCCTCACGGAGGCCGACAACGTTGTCGCTGTTGCCCAATCCTCCGGTCCCGAAACGACAGTTGCCGGTATTGCCCAGGGAACTTATTGAGTTGTTAATTGTCGATCCGGTCGACCCGCCGGGAGCCGGATTGCTCGGATAACAATTCGCAAAATCGACGACCACCACTCCCGTTGTGACACCGGCTTTGATCGCGGTCTTCAGTCGAAACCGCCCGTCAGCGAATCGGGTGTGATCGTCATAGGAGGAATTACCGTCCGTCTGATTGTCGGTCCAGAACCCTCGAACCCAGGCCTCACCGCTGAAATTCACATCCACCGCATAGACCGGCATGGCCATGAGCACGGTCACAAACCCCACGGCAGCCACGAGCAGTTTCCTCATCTCTCCGCCCCTCCGAGGATGGGTGATGATTGCGGTGCCATACCGCCAGCCGAATGTGCGAGAGTCGCCACTGTTGATCGCGTCATTAACTCTCAGAAAATCCTTAACTCTCAGAAAATCCTTGCAAATGTAGCATCCGTGCCGGTTGCTGTCAACAATATTTCAAATTTCCCCTTTAAATACAGTCTGGTTGCTTCTCCCCATGGGCTACAGTATAATGACGCCTTCATCAATTCCTTCCGATTTTCAACGATACGAAAGACGATCGACGCGAGGCACACGATGGTTCAGACACCACCCTCACATCAGCCTGCCGCCGCCACATCGGCGCTGCCGTCGGGCGCCGACTGCTTGATGTCCACGTACCTGCGCAGCCCGTTGCTGCTTGTGAGCGGTCACGGCGTGCGGGTGAACGATCAGACGGGGCGCAGCTATCTCGACTTCGTCGGCGGCGTGGCGGTCAATGTGCTGGGCCATTGCCACCCGCACGTCGTCGAGGCGGTCCGCACGCAGGCGGAACGGCTGATGCACGTCTCGAATTTGTACTTTAATGAACCGCAGCTTCGACTCGCCCAGGAACTGGTCGGTCACTCCTTCGCCGATCAGGTCTTCTTCTGCAACAGCGGCGCCGAAGCGGTGGAGGCCGCCGTCAAGCTCGCCCGCAAATGGGCCAAGCAGCACCGACCGATTGCCGATGGCGAGGCGGCTCACGAAATCCTGGCGATGGAAGGTTCCTTCCACGGCCGGACGATGGGCGCGTTGTCGGCCACCGGCCAGCCGAAACTCCAGCAGGGCTTCGAGCCGCTGCTGCCCGGTTTCCGCCACCTGCCCTATAACGATCTGGACGCCGTGGCCAGGTCGATCACGCCCCGGACGGCCGCCGTCATCGTCGAACCGATTCAGGGCGAAGGGGGCGTCCGGATACCGAGTCCGGGATACCTGTCGGGCCTGCGCCGGCTGTGCACCGAGCGCGACATCCTGCTGATTTTCGACGAAGTGCAAACCGGCGTGGGGCGCACGGGGCGGCTCTTCGCCTATCAGCATGAATCCGCTTCAGGCGGAGCCGCGCCCGATCTGATGACGCTGGCCAAGGGGCTGGGCGGCGGCTTGCCGATCGGCGCCCTCCTGGCCACTCGCCGCGCGGCCGAGAGCTTCACTCCCGGCAGCCACGCCAGCACCTTCGGCGGCAACCCGCTGGTCTGCGCCGCCGCGCTGGCGACGCTTGACGTGATCCACAGCGAAGGACTGCTGCCGCTCTGCCACGAAATGGGCGACTATCTACTGGGGCGATTGCAGGTGCTCCGCTCGCGCCGGTCGATCATCAGCGAGGTGCGGGGCAAGGGGCTGCTGGTCGGCATCGAACTGCTCACGGCGGGCCGGCCGATCATGGAGGCCTGCCTGGCGGATGGGTTGCTGATCAACGTCACGGCCGAACGAGTGCTCCGGCTGATGCCGCCGCTGATCGTGACGCGCCACGAAATCGATGAAGCCGTCGCCATTCTGGACCGGGTGCTCTCCGCGGCCGACGTATGACCGCCGCATTGGAGCCTCATCGCGCCGCCGCATTCGCTTCCGCCATGACCAATTCCGCATCCGCGTCGCCTCGATCACACGCCGCGTTGTCCTCAACGCAAGGTAGGTCATCGCGCCACCTGCTCCGCGTCTTTGACCTGACGGCCGAAGAGATCAACCGGCTGATCAGCAGGGCCGTCGAACTGAAAAAGAGCCGGTCCGCCCCCGCCCCGGACGCGCCCGCGCTCCGGGGCAAAACACTCGGACTGATCTTTCAGAAAGCATCGACCCGGACACGGATCTCTTTTGAAGTGGCCATGACCCAGCTGGGCGGCCATTCGCTGTTTCTCTCCTCCGAGGAGCTGCAGCTGGGGCGTGGTGAGCCGATCTCCGACACGGCCCGCGTCCTGTCCGGCTATCTGGACGGCGTCGTCATCCGCACGTTTGAGCACGCCACGCTGGAGACATGGGCATCGCACGCGGCGATCCCCGTCATCAACGGCCTGACCGACCTGCACCATCCTTGCCAGGCCTTGTCGGACTTGTTGACGGTACAGGAACGATTTGGTTCGCCGCAAGGGCTCACCACACGCGGCCGGTTCAATGGATTGAAGCTCGCCTACGTCGGTGACGGCAACAATGTCGCCCATGCTCTGATCGAGGCGGCCGCCCGCACCGGGCTGTCGATTACGCTCGCCTGCCCAAAGGGTTACCAGCCCGATCCGGCCATTCTGGCTGGCGCGAGGCGCGAAGCCCGCGCGACCGGCTCGACCATCGAGCTGACGACCGATCCGGCCGCGGCGGCCGCGGATAGTCATATCCTGTACACCGACGTCTGGACCAGCATGGGCCAGGAGCGGCAGGCGGTCCGCCGCCGGAAGGCGTTTCGCGGCTACCAGTTGAACCGGGCGCTCGTCAACCGGGCGCGACCCGAGGCCATCGTGCTGCACTGCCTGCCGGCCCATCGGGGCGAGGAAATCACCGACGACGTCATGGACGGCCCGCACTCGGCGATCTTTGAGCAGGCCGAGAACCGGCTGCACATGCAAAAGGCGGTGCTGGAATGGCTGTTGAACTCGTAATGAATCGGGATACGGGATGAATCCCTCGATCAAAAAGGTCGTCCTCGCCTACTCCGGCGGTCTGGATACCTCCGTCGCCATCCCGTGGCTCAAGGAGCACTACCATTGCGACGTGATCGCCTTCTGCGCCGACATCGGCCAGAATGAGGATTTGGCCGCCGCGAGCGACAAGGCCCTCAAGTGCGGCGCAGTCAAGGCCTCGGTGCAGGATCTGCGGGAGACGTTTGTGCGCGACTACGTGTTTCCCATGCTCCGCGCCAACGCCGTCTACGAAGGCGGCTATCTCCTGGGCACGTCGATCGCCCGGCCGCTGATCGCCAAGGCCCAGATCGAGCTGGCGCTCAAGGAACAGGCCGACGCCGTCGCGCACGGCGCCACCGGCAAGGGCAACGACCAGTTGCGTTTTGAATTCACCTATCAGGCGCTTGCGCCGCAGATGGCCGTCATCGCTCCCTGGCGGGAGTGGGCGTTCGATTCCCGACAGTCGCTGATCGACTATGCAGAGCGTCATCACATCCCGGTCGCCGCAACGAAAGCCAAGCCCTACAGCATCGACCGGAATCTCTTCCATACCAGCTATGAAGGGGGGATTCTGGAAGATCCCTGGGCCGAGCCGCCGGAAGATCTGTTCAGCTGGACCCGTTCGCCACGACTGGCCCCGGATCAGCCGGCCGTGATCGAGATCGGCTACGAGGCGGGCGACCCCATCTCAGTCGGAGGCACCCGCCTCTCCCCCGCGGCGCTGCTCGAGCGGCTCAACGCGCTGGGAGCCGAACACAGCATCGGCCGCTTGGATCTCGTGGAAAACCGCTACGTCGGCATCAAATCGCGGGGCGTCTACGAAACGCCTGGCGGGACGTTGCTGCACCTGGCCCACCGGGCGGTCGAATCGCTGACGCTCGATCGCGAGGTGCTCCATCTCCGGGACGGCCTGATCCCGGCCTATGCGGAGCTGGTCTACTACGGCTACTGGTTTTCACCCGAGCGAACGATGCTGCAGGCGGCCATCGATCACGCACAGACGCCGGTCACCGGCACGGCCAGGCTCCGCCTCTATAAAGGACAGGCGATCGTGATCGGCCGAAAAGCCCCCGCCTCGCTCTACCGGCCCGCCCTGTCGACGTTCGAGCGGGGGGAGGGGTTTGACCAGCGCGATGCGTCGGGCTTTATCCGACTGAACGCCTTGCGATTGCGATTGCAGGCAAAGAAGAAAACGGGAATAGAAAAGAAAAAGCGGGTCGAGGATTAATGGTGAACAGCGGAATTAGGGTCCAATGCGCGTAATGGCGCCCTCGATCCGCCTTCGCTCTATTAATCCTTGCCCCGCCTTCTCCCCGCTCATCCGCTTTGACTTCTGACCAAGAGGGCCGCTATGCCGAAGACGCGAAAGAAATCGCCGTCAAAGAAAAAAGCCCGCCCGATTCCTCCCCCGCGCAAAGCGCCGGCCTCCTCGTCCGCTAAGGCATGGTCCGGACGGCTGGCGTCGACCGACCCGGCCGTGGAGCAATTCACCACGTCGCTCCCGGTCGACCGGCGACTCTATGTGCACGACATTACTGGCAGCATCGCCCATTGCCAGGCGCTGCACGAAGCGGGGCTGCTGTCCGAGCCGGAGACCGAGCAGATCCGGGCCGGACTGACGGAGATCGAAGAGGAGATCCGCCACGGCCGGTTCGCCTTTCTCCCGACGGACGAAGACATCCATATGGCGATCGAACGGCGCCTGATCGAACGGATCGGACCCGCGGGCGCCAAACTCCACACGGGCCGCAGCCGGAACGACCAGATCGCCCTTGACCTGCGGCTCTACGTTCGCGAGGAAGCAACCGCGATCATGGGCTTGATCCGGGCGCTGCAACAGGCGCTGGTCACGCAGGCCAAAGCCCACCTGGGCATTCCCATGCCGGGCTACACCCACCTGCAGCGGGCCCAGCCGGTGCTCCTGAGCCATCACTGGCTTGCGTATCATGACATGCTCGATCGCGACTACGGCCGGTTCAACGACGGCCTCAAGCGGGCGCTTCGGCTGCCGCTTGGCTCGGGCGCGCTGGCCGGCACCAATTTCGCCGTGTCGCGCAAACGGCTCTCCGAGTTGTTGGGCTTTCCGGCCATGACCTCCAACAGCCTCGACGCCGTCAGCGATCGCGATTTCATCGTCGAATTTCTGGCCGCCTCGGCCCTGGCGATGATCCACCTCTCCCGTCTGGGCGAGGAGCTCGTCCTCTGGTCGTCGCAGGAGTTCGGCTTTATGGAATTGCCCGACACGTTCTGCACCGGCAGCAGCATGATGCCGCAGAAAAAAAATCCCGACGTCGCCGAGCTGGTGCGCGGCAAGAGCGGCCGGGTCGTCGGTGACCTCGTCGCGCTGTTGACCCTGCTCAAAGGGCTGCCGCTCAGCTACAACCGCGATCTTCAGGAGGACAAGCCGCCGCTCTTCGACGCCGCGGAGACGGTCAAATCGGTCCTGGTCATTCTGGTCCGCCTGCTGCCCGGCCTCATCGTGCACCGGGAACGGCTGGAACGGGCGGCCGGTGACAGCCTGCTGCTGGCCACCGATCTGGCCGATTATCTGACGCTCAAGGGTGTCCCCTTCCGGCAGGCCCATGCCATCGTCGGGCAGGCCGTCCGGTATGCCCTCGAGCGGAGGAAGGCGCTGACCGCCCTTTCTCCCGCCGAGTGGCGCCGCTTCTCCAAACAGTTCGGCCCCGATCTGAAATCGTACCTGACCCTCCAGCAATCGCTGGCCCGCAAAGCGCAGCCCGGTGCGACGGCGATGAGCCAGGTGGCGGCGAGAATTAAAGAGCTGGAACAGCAATGAAGGGTCCGGGGTCCGGGGTTCAGGGTCCAGGGGAAAGGCCTCCTTCTGCTATCAGTTTTTGCTGGCCCCTGACTACTGGCCCCTGGCCCCTTTCTATTTCCTTGACCCTGCTCCTTTTCTCTGTTATGGTCTTGGGGTATACAGCCGGTTGCGGGAGGAAGGGGGAGCCCCTGCCCCCTGAAAAACAGCCGAAATCGCTGAGTCAGTCAGTGACGAAGCGAACAGCCATCATCTCATAACGTAACGACACTTCACCATCAACGCACGTCAGGAGCACGAATGACTTCACTGCCATTGCCGCTCGATCTTGGGTCGCGCCCCGATACGCACGGCTGGGCCCGCTCCGCCAGCCCGCGCGGCCGCTACCGGCTGTTGCTGATCGATCCCTATCCCGAGGACAACCCCTATCGGATGAACGACACGGAGATGCAGGCGATCTGGTTTCCGAAGCTCTCCCTGCCCGTCATCGCCGGCCTGACGCCCAAACACTGGGACGTCCAGATCATCGATGAGAGCCGCACCATCGTCCGTCCCGAAGCAATCGACCAAATGATCCGGGAGACGGGCGCCGACCGGCTCTTCGTGGGGATTTCGACCCAGATGACCTGCTACACGCCGCGGGGCTACGAGATCGCCGACCAGTTTCGCGCGCGCGGCGTCAAGGTCTGCCTGGGCGGCACCCACGCGACTTACTTCCCGGACGAAGCCGCGGCGCACGCCGACGCGGTGGTTCTCTTCGAGGCGGACGACCTCTGGCCGCAGGTCCTGCGCGATTTCGAGCAGGGCGCCTTGAAACCGCGCTATGAGATGACCAGCTATCCCACGATGGAGCATTACCCGCACCCCCGGATCGACCTGCTGCCGCAGGGCTGCTACATGACCAACCAGTGCATCCAGACCACCCGCGGCTGCCACTTCGACTGCGAGTTCTGCAGCGTCTCGCCCTTCAATGGTAAAAGCTCCAGGCGGCGGCCGGTCGATGAGGTGATCGCCGAGATTCAGCGGATCAAGGAATGGCGCCGGAGCCAGCTGGTCGATCAGATGACGTCCGGCCCGGTCTGGCACCGGATCGGCGCCACGCTGCGCGTGCTCGTCGGCCTGGAGGACACCCTGATCTTCGCGTTCGTAGACGACCTGCACAACTCCAACCGCGCCTACTGCAAGAAACTCTGGACCGCGCTCAAGGAGTTGAAGATCAAGTGGGGCGCCCAGTGCACGCTCTTTCTGGGCAACGAACCGGAAATGGTCAAGCTGGCGGCCGAGAGCGGCTGCGTGGCGATGTTCGTCGGCATGGAATCGATCAGCGGCGACGTCCTGGCCGAGATGAAGAAGCCGTTCAACAAGGAGCACAACTACGCCGACCAGATCAAGTGCTTTCACGACCACGGCATCATGATCAATCCGGGCGTGATCTTCGGCTCCGACGCCGACGACGAATCGGTGTTCGAAACGACGGTGGACTTCCTGATCAAGGTCCGCGTGGAACTGGCCTACATGAACATTCTGACGCCGCTCCCGGGCACGGTGCTGTTCGACCGGATGCGGGCGGAGCGGCGCATTCTCGACTGGAACTGGGCCAACTATGACGGCAAGCACGTCGTCTACCAGCCCAAGCGGATGACGCCCGAAACGCTGCAGGAGGGCTTTTTCTGGGCCAACCAGCAGTTCTATTCCTATCCGTCGATCTTCACGCGCCTCTTCGGCACACAGCAGCGGCTGATCGCCCGGTTCGAGATGAACCGTCGCTTCCGGCAGCTGGTCTACCGGACCACGCCCAAAGCGGCGCTGACGCCGGTGGCGCGCGCGCTCAAAGCGCTTCAGACGCAGTTCCCCGCCGCGGCGCAGAATCTGCAGGAGGAGCTGATCCCCAACGCGCTCAACGCCCTTCGCACGACGGTGGACAACGTCTCCGAGCAGATCGATCGGATCGTGAAGATCAAAGCCCGCCGGGCCGAAAGCCTGAAGGCGTTAATGATCGACCTGGAGGGCACGCTCGACCAGATCAACGCCAAGGCGGTGATCGACAAACTGTGCCAGGTCGCGGCGCAGACTCGGCTGGACCTCGTGATCAACTGCCGGCAATTGCGCCATGCGACGCCGGCGGCGATCTCCATGCTGCTCGACCGCAACTGGATCTCCCAGCTGGCGCCCGGCGTCAAAGTCCGCTACATCAACCTCAAGCAGGCCTATCACGACGCGCTCGAACAGCTGGCCCTGTCCGGCAGCGATTTGCTCTCCGAAGAAACCGGTGGCTGATCCGGTGCCGGCTCCCGGCCGCTGATCGAGCCTGTCCCCCCCATGCACGCCTTTACCTACCACCGAAGGGAGATGTGGTGCGAGGAGGTGCCGCTCTCCCGCATCGCCCGGACCGTGGGCACTCCCTGCTACGTCTACAGCGAGCGGACGCTCCGGCGCCACTTCCGGGCGTTTGACGACGCCTTCGCCGGACTCGCCCATTTCACCGCCTTCGCCGTGAAAGCCAACCCCAATCTGGCCATCCTGCGGCTGTTCGCCCGGGAAGGGGGCGGCGCAGACGTCGTTTCCGGCGGCGAGCTCTACCGCGCGCTGGCCGCCGGCGTCGACCCGGCCAGGATCGTCTTCGCCGGTGTCGGCAAGCAGGCAAAGGAAATTCACGACGCGTTGCAGGCCCGGATCTTGATGTTCAACGTCGAATCGCACCAGGAGCTGACGCTCATCGACAAGGTCGCCCGGCAGTGCGGACAGCGCGCCCGTGTGGCGCTCCGGGTGAACCCCGACATCAATCCTCAGACCCATCCCTACATCTCCACCGGCCTGAAGAAGAGCAAGTTCGGCGTCGACATCCGTCAGGCGCTGGAGCTCTACCGGACGGCGAGCCGGTTGCGTCACGTCGATGTGATCGGGCTGCATTCCCATATCGGCTCGCAAATCACGCAGTTGGGGCCGTTTCTGGACGCCGTGAAAAAAATTCTGAAGCTGATCGATCGGCTGCGCAACGAATGGATCAACATCCGCTATCTGGACCTGGGCGGCGGCCTGGGGATCACCTACAAATCGGAGACGCCCCCCCATCCGCGCGCGCTCGCCAGGGCGCTCACCCCGCTCCTGAAACCGTGGCTGGCGTCCGGCGGTACGCTGATCTTCGAACCGGGGCGCGTGATCGTCGGCAACGCAGGCCTGCTGCTCACCGAAGTGCTCTACGTCAAAACGGGCCATCCCCACCCGTTCGTGGTGGTGGACGCAGGGATGAACGATCTGATCCGGCCGAGCCTGTACGACGCCTATCATCAGATCCTGCCCGTGACACGCCGGCGCGTCCGCGCGCAGACGGTCGACGTCGTCGGCCCGATCTGCGAATCGGGAGATTTTCTGGCCAAGGGTCGCCGGCTGCCGCAGATCCGTCCGGGTGAGTTGCTGGCGGTCATGAGCGCGGGCGCCTATGGCTTCGCGATGGCTTCGAACTACAATGCCCGGCCGCGGGCGGCCGAGGTGCTGGTGCAGGGCGGAAGCTTCACCGTCATCCGCAGACGGGAGCGCTACGGCGACCTGACACGCGGGGAGTTCATTCCGCCGTCGTTGAGAAAATAGGGTCAAGGGGCCAGTAGACAGGGTCCGGGAAAAGCAGTTGCACGTTTTCCCCATGACCCTTGACCCATGCCTTTTATCCGCTCGTGCTTCGCACTCGCTCAGTTCGGGGGAGCGATGCCGCTTCGTCTCGGCCATGGCCCTTGGCCATGTCGCCGGCTCAGGTTCCGCCTTCACCGTCGTTGCCGGTGAAGCTTCACTCACACTCCCCCGCGCCCCCATCGCCATACACTTTTCTCATGACCCTTGACCCTTGACCCTCCCGCTTAGTACGATGGTTTCCCATGAAAATCCCCTTCACCAAGCTCTCCGGAAGCGGGAACGATTTCATTCTGATTGATCATCGGACCCCCTTTCTGCCCGAGGCCACGCTCTCGCAGTGGGTCGCCAAGATCTGCGCCCACCGGCTTTCCGTCGGGGCGGACGGTGTCATTCTGATCGAGCCGTCGAATCCGTCCGGGTACGGACGGACCGATTTCCGCTGGCGACTCTTCAACGCCGACGGCAGCCGGGCTGAGATGAGCGGTAACGGCGGCCGGTGCGCGGCCCGCTTCGCTCATGCGAAAGGGATCGCCAAGGCCGTCATGGTTTTTGAAACGCCGGCGGGGCTGATCCAGGCCGAGGTCGTGGGCGACCAGGTCAAGATCCGCTTCACCGATCCGACCGATTTCCGCTGGCGGCTGGCCGTCACCATCGATGGCGCGAGCCGCGAGGGCCATTTCGTCAACACCGGCGTGCCGCACCTGGTCTATCTGATGGATGACGTCGACGCCGTCGATCTCATCCCGCTGGGCCGCGCGAGCCGGTTCCATCCGCTCTTTCAGCCGGCCGGGACCAACGTCAATGTGATTCAGAAACTGGATTCCCATCGCCTGAAGATCCGCACCTACGAGCGGGGTGTCGAGGATGAGACGCTCGCATGCGGCACCGGGGCGGTCGCTTCGGCGCTGGTGGCGGCGAGCGTGGCAGGCGTCCAGAGTCCCGTCACGCTCCTGCCCAAAGGGCAACCGTTGACGGTGAGTTTTTCGCGCGAAGGAGACCGGTTCAAGGACATTTATCTCGCCGGCGACGCGAGGATCGTCTATGACGGGGAAATGGGTCCGGAGGCATGGGAGT
>DATJYI010000045.1:0-13614 GCA_035499635.1 Nitrospiria bacterium
CGACTACATTCAGAATTACAAAGACCAGGAATACCTTTACGTCGTCATCGACGGCCGCGACGCCGAGAAGGCGAAGGCCTTTGCCGATGATCTGGCGGGGCGCCTGGCCAAATTGCCCGACCTGATCAGACAGGTGACCTACCGGATCGGCCCGGAACAGTTGGGCAACGACATGCTGCTCTATCTCGATTCCGACCAGGTGGAGGCGCTCAACCGGCAGGTGGAGGCTCTGGTTCCGACGCTGAAACCCGCCTTGAACAGCGGCCGGTTGGACGAACTGTTCGCCTGGATCGGCCGCCGGCTCTCGGCGCCCCAATCCGCCGACCAGCAAGAGGGATCGGAGGCCTTCTTCGAGGTGCTGGGACCGCTCTTCGACGGCCTGACGCAATCGGTGAAGAACGGCGCTCCGTATCACTCCCCGCTCGCCCGGTTCAGCGATGAGGCGCTGCATCACTACACCTTCAGCGACAACGGCCGGTTCCTGGTGATGCTGATTGACGTGCCGAAGGACTATTCAACGTCGGAGGTGATCGAACGGCCGCTGGCGGCGATCCGTCAGGCCATGGCCGAAAGCCGGACGGCGGTGCCCGGGGTCGACGCGGGGCTGACCGGCCGGCCCGTCCTGCAGGCGGACGAGATGCGGACGACCAGCCGGGACATGATGCGGGCGACGATCATCGCCGTGATCGGCGTCTCGCTCCTCTTCATGCTCGCCTTTGGCAGCCTGTTGCGACCCCTGTTGGCGGTCGCCACGTTGCTGATCAGCATCGTCTGGACGCTGGGGCTCGCGGCGGCGACGGTCGGCTCGCTCAATCTGCTCTCCAGCGTCTTCATCCTGGTGATTGTCGGCGTCGGGATCAACTGGGGAATGCACCTGCTGGCGCGCTATCAGGAGGAGCGGGTGCGCGGTCTGCCGGCCGAGGAGGCGCTGACGGTGGCGATGGTGACGGCGGCCGTCGGCAACCTGACCTGCGCGGCCACGGCTTCGGCCGCATTTTTCTGCGCGCTCTTCACCGATTTCAAGGGACTGGCCGAGCTGGGCTTCATCGCCGGCAGCGGCATTGTGCTGTCGCTCATTGCGATGCTCACGCTCTATCCCGCCCTGCTGTTGCTCGTCGATCGCCGGTTCGGCAGGGGGAAAAAATTGCGGCTGGCGCGCCTGGCTCCCTTGCAGGCAGTGGTCCGCCGGTCGGGCCTCGTGCTGGCCGGCGCGGGGCTGATCACGGCGGCACTGGCGGTCTGGAGCGTCCGGCTGCGGTTCGACGACAACCTGCTGAAGCTCCAATCCACGGAGCTGGACTCTGTGAAATGGGAGCTGGCTTTGATGAGGGAGGGGGGGGAATCGACCTGGTTCGCCGCCACGCAGGCCGACACGCTCGACGATGTCGAGCGGCTGGCCTACCGTTTCTCCAAGCTGCCGACGGTGGCCAAGGTGACGAGCCTGCTCGACGTCCTGCCGACCGATCAGTATACAAAGCGACAGTTGCTGGGGCAGGCCGGGCAGGCACTGAGCGCATTGGCTCCGCGCGTTGATTCTACAACCGGCGGCAGGCGGGCGCCGGCCGATCCGGCGGCGACCGAGCGGGCGCTGCGGCAAATCGCCGACGGGTTGGAATTGATCGAGGAGAAGCTCTTCGCCGCGGGGCGCGAGGCCGACATCGCATCGCTTCGCGAACTCATCGGCAAGGTTGATGCGACAGCAGCGGCAATCAGTGCCGGCGGAGCCGGCGTCTCGGGGCGGTTGGCCGCCTTTCAACACGCCTTCATGGCTGATCTTGCCGCGCGGCTCGATCACTGGCAGCCGCGCTTCCATCCCGGCCGGGTGACGCCGGACAACCTGCCCGACACTTTGCGCGACCGGTTCGTCGGGCAGAACGCCAGGAAGCTGATCATGATCACGCCGGCCGAAAACATCTGGAACCCGGAGAAAATGAAGGCCTTCGTCACCCAACTTCGGACGGTCGACCCCACGGTGACGGGCGCGCCGGTCACCTCCTACGAAGCGGCCCGGCTGATGCGGCGGGCCTTCCAGCAGACAGCAGTCCTGAGCCTAGTGGTGGTGATCGGCCTCGTCTGGCTTCACTTTTTCTTGTGGCGCGCGGTCGCGCTCGCCTTCGTGCCGCTGCTGATCGGCATGGCCTGGCTGCTGGGCGGGATGGGCCTCTTCGGCATTTCGTTCAACCTGGCCAACTTTTTCGCCATCCCGATTCTGATCGGCACGGGGATCGACGGAGGCATCCAGATGGTCCAGCGGATGTATGAGCAACCCCACCGGCCCATGCTGGTAACGAGCACGGCGACGTCGGTCGCCCTCTCCTCATTGACAACGCTGCTCGCATTCGGCAGTCTGATGCTGGGGCAGCACCGCGGGCTGGCCAGCCTGGGGCAGATCATGGCGCTGGGGACGTTGAGCATTCTGGTCGCCACCGTTGTCGTCCTGCCGGCTGTGCACGAGCGATGGATCAGGCCCGGAGCCGATCATGAGTAACGGCACGGAGAATCGGACATCACACCTCACGTCCGTTCGGTGTAAAGGCACGGAAAATCGGACATCACACCTCACGTCCGTTCGGTGTAAACGGCGGTCCGCCGTCGCGCTGCTGATGCTGATCCTCGCGGCCATGTGTGCCGGCGATCGCGCCGCCCACGCCCTCGATGATCCCGTCCAGTTTCTGATCATCCAGCCCGGCTCGCCCGGTTCATCCGACGAAGCGGCGCCGCTGATGACGAGGCTGGCCGACTATCTGGCCGCCCGCGTGCCCGGGCGGCCGATCGTGAAGGCGCTTTACGTGAACACGCCCGACACCGCGGAACGAGCGGTGCGCACCCTGAACCCCCGCGCCGCCATCGTCACGCTGCCCTATTATCTGGAGCAGCGCGTCCGCCATCGCCTGCAGGCGAAACTGATCTCCAGGCCGGGCGGCCGCGCGGAGGACCACTATCATCTGCTCGTCTCCTCGGCCGGCGCCGTCGCCGACTGGCGGGCGTTGCACGGCGAAGTGGCCGGCACGCTCTGTTTCACGGCCGACGCCGCCTCGCGGCTGCTCTTCGGCCGGCCAGTCTCCATGCTCCCTTTTCGCTGCCAGCCGACCGACCGGCTCCTGCGCGCGTCGCGACAGGTGGTGAGCGGCGAGCTGGCCGGCTTGATCGTCACCGACGAACAATACGGGTCGCTGATGGCGCTGCCCGAGGGCAAGTCGCTGAAGGAGCTGCTGACGACCGGCCCGCTTCCGCCGCCGCTGGTCGTCACGTTCGAGCCGCAGGATGGCGCGTCATCCGGGCTGACGAAGGCGTTGCTCGAGATGAAGAACGATCCCACCGCGCGTGCTCTGCTTGCGGAATTGAGGACCGACGGCTTCACGCCGGTCGATCCGGCCGTGATCGAGCAGGTGCAATCGGACTATGCGCGCGCCGCCGGACCGACGAAATGAGTTTCTGGCGCAGGAGCGCGATCTGCCCGATCGTAATCATCGGCCTGATCGCGGCCGGCTGTGCCTCGATTCCGGCCGCCGAACGGCCGGCCAGCTTGCCGCCGGCCAAGGGGGGCATCGAACGGGGCGATCTCTTCTACGCCATTCCGCGGACACCGGACCGGGTCCGTCAGGCCGCGCTGGCCTACGAAGGCGCCGCGCAATTGCGCGACCAGTCGTACCGGGGGGACTGGATGGCGGCGCGCGCCTACGTCTGGCTGGCGCAATACGCCCAGGAAGATCGCGCGCAGCAGGAGAAGGACATCGCCAGCGCCGTCGATCTGGCACGCCGCGCCGTCGCCGCGGCTCCGGATCGGGCGGAGGGGCACTACTATCTGGCCGCCGCGCTTGGTCTGTTTTCTCAAGCCCATTCCGCAATCAACCATCTGAACGAGATGGCCCGCGAGGGAGAGCTGGCGGCCACGATCGACCCGACAATCGATCACGCCGGCCCGTACCGCCTGCTCGGGTCGCTTTACGGCTTTGCGCCGGAGCCGCCGATCAGCTTCGGCGATCAGGACAAGGGGCTGGAATTGCTTCGTCAGGCCGTCAAACTGGCGCCGGATGAGCCGGAAAACCATTTCCGTCTGGCACAGCTGCTGGCGGCGATGGGGAAGCGGCAGGAGGCGCGGGAGCAGGTGAAGACCGCGCTGTATCTCGACAGTTCCGGCAACGACCCGACCGAGACGCTCGCCTGGCAGCTTGAGGCGCAGAAGTTGTGGCAAACGATCAACTAGCGCGTCCTCCGGCGATGTCGATGGGTATCACCACCCTATTGT
The DNA here is from genome assembly GCA_035499635.1 of Nitrospiria bacterium. Lineage (GTDB taxonomy): Bacteria > Nitrospirota > Nitrospiria > JACQCE01 > JACQCE01 > JACQCE01. Next base: position 4,250 of record DATJYI010000045.1, read on the forward strand.
GGGGTCCTCACGCCCGCCTGCCAGTCAACAATACCCGATTCTGAATGACACACAGCAGTCGGTCCACAGTTCCCCTGCCTGTTTCCTCCCTGTCACCCTTGTCCGCACTGTCCTTTGCGTGATCAGCCGATCTGGCATGTTCCTTGCTCTCCGGTGATGACGGTCACGCCGGGGATCAAACACCTTGTCGAGTCAGAATGACGAGCCTCGGACGGATCGGCCGTCTCCAGCGGCGCCCCCACACACGGAGGAGAGACACATGATCGCACTCATCGGAGTTCGTCCAGATCACAAGCGTTCGGCCCGCCTGGTCGCCCTGGGGCTGACGGCCCTGCTTGTCACCATCATGGGTATCAGCGCCTCAGCTTGGGCCGATCCGCTTCCAGCCACCGGCACCTGCACCATGCTGGTCGTCAGACCGATCCCGCCGCCGCTGAATGACGACAACAGCCGCATCGTGAGCCGGCTGATCGCCATTACCTTCGGTCCGACGCCCGTTGTGGGATTTAACGATGTGAAATTCAGCTGGCACGATCAAGACGACGTCGACAAGGGCGTCATCACCCAGGATCAAGGGGTGCTGTCGAGCGTGACGCTCACCCCCAATACCGGCCTCGATCCGTCCAATCCTCTGGCCGGCAACACCTATGTCTTGACGGGCACGACCCAGAAAGGCGTCGCCGTAGCGGCCAACCTCGTGCCGGTGAACGGCGGCAACACGATCATGGTCCAAATGTACAGTCCGTCGGCGTTGAGCGGCGTCTGCCAGATGCAGTAACCGCCGCATGCCTTGACGCGCCGTCCGTGCGCCGTCACGGCAAGAGCCGCGTCAACCGGACGGAGGCAGGAACCATCCTCAGGGAGGCAAGATGACGATCATTCGCAATGCAGTGCTGGCGGCGGCGATCGCAACCGCGCTCTGCGGTTTAGTCGCCTGCGGCCAGGGATCCTCTTCGACGCCGGACGCCATGAACAACGGCGCCGTCGCCACCGTCACAACGACCACGATCGCCGCCGCCCAGTAAGCGAACGGCGCTTCGCTCACCGGCGCCCCGGGACGCGGCGGACGCACGATTACGGCAGCCGGGTTTTGCATGTTACCCGGAATGGTTTATACTTGGGAGGATGAGCGAGGGGAATCCTCTGCACGTTCTGTACCGGCTCTACGAGCGGCGGCTCTTGCGGGAGATCCACGACGGCCCGCTGCCGCGGCACATCGGTCTGATTCTCGATGGCAACCGGCGGTTTGCCCAGGGCAGGGGCTTTGACAACCCGCTTGAGGGGCATCGAATGGGCGCCCAAAAATTGGAGGAGGTGCTGCAATGGCTCACCGATCTCCGGATCCGGGTCGTCACGCTCTATGCCCTGTCCAATGAAAATCTCAGCCGCCCCCCTCACGAACTGACCGGTCTCCTGTCACTGATCGAAGAAAAGATCCGGTCGATGGCCGTCGATCCCAGAATCCATCAGCAGCAGGTGCGCTTCAGGGCCGTCGGTCAGATTCACCTGCTGCCCGCCTCACTGCAGGAGGCCATTGCGAACGTGGAACGGGCCACCGCGCAGTATGACCGTAATTATCTCAATATCGCCGTGGGCTACGGGGGGCGCCAGGAGATTACCGATGCGGTGCGCCGTCTGCTGACGGAACGGGCGGCGTCGCGCGAATCGCTCTCCCAGATTGCCGAGGGGCTGACCGCGGAGGAGATTGGGAAATACCTCTCCACCTATGATCTCCCCGATCCGGACCTGATCATCCGCACGAGCGGCGAGCTCCGGCTCTCAGGATTCCTGCTCTGGCAAAGCGCCTACAGCGAGCTCTACTTCTGCGACACCTACTGGCCCGGGTTCCGGCGGATCGACCTGCTCCGTGCCATCCGGAGCTTCCAGCAACGACAGCGGCGGTACGGCAAGTAACATCACCCACCCGCGCCCGTCTCGGCCCGAACCGCGGACGGATCCTACCCCACCCGGGGACCGGAGGACGCCCGATCCGCCCGGAACAGATGGACCCGGTTTCGGCCGGACCGCTTCGCCTCATACAGGGCCTTGTCGGCCCGTCCGATCAACTCGTCGGACGTCGGCAGGTGCGGCTCGTGGTGATCGAGCGTGGCGACGCCGAAGCTGCAGGTGATGGCAAGATTGTCGGGGAGAAGCCGCTCGTTGGCCGCGGCCGCCCGCAACCGTTCGGCGATAGCCATGGCTTCGTCCTCCCCCGTTTCCGCCATCAGGACCAGGAACTCCTCACCGCCGAACCTGGCCAGGGTGTCGTAGGGGCGGACGACCAGGGAAAACAGCTGGGACAACCGGTGCAGGACCTGATCGCCGATCAGATGACCGAACCGGTCGTTGATCGACTTGAAATGGTCGATGTCGATGAGAATGATCGACAACTGCTGGCGGAGGCTGTAGGCCCGTTCCATTTCGCTCACCATGATGCCGTTCAAATAATGGCGGTTGTAGAGGCCGGTGAGCGGGTCCCGGATGGACAGGCTTTTGATCTTCTCGAAGGTCTGTTGCTTCTGGATCGCCAGCACCGCCTGGCTGCCCAGCAGTTTCAACGCCTCCACGACGGAGTTGTGGAAGGTGCGCGGCTTGAAATCGTCGGTGTAGAGGATGCCCACCGGCCCTTTTTCCGAGAGCAGCGGGAGCGCGATCAACGAACGGATCCCTTCATCGAGCAGCACTGGGTTGTTGAAGGCCGGGTAGTCCGCGATGTCGGGCACGATGACCGGCTCGTGCTGGGAGAGGATCGTTTCGGTCAGGCCGCCCGGCCGGATCGGATAGACCGAATGGTCCTGATAAAACCGAAGCGAGAACCCTTTCGCCGAGACCAGATAGAGCTCCTTTTTCTCCTTGTTGTAAATCGACAGGGAGCCGGCGGGCATGGCGGAGATCCTCAACCCCCCCGTGACGATGGCCTCAAAGATCTGCTCGGGCGTTTCGGAACGGCTGAGCATGAGGTTGATTTCCGACAGCGTCCGGTGCTCCCCCAGGAACTCCCGCAGTTTCATCTCCTGGCGCTCGAGCTCATGGATCACGCTCCAGATCATATGAGACACCTGGCCGGAGACGATTTCAAAGGATCGGTCCGGGAGCGCACGCAGCCTGGCTTGAATGTCCTGTTTGCCGGTGAGATCAAACACCAGATCCGGCTTCAGCTGGGCAATCGTTTGGAAGGAATCGCCGGTGAAGATCGGCACGCCCGATTCGCGCGCCAGGGCGATGCCCGGCGCATTCGGATCGACATCGGCAACCCCGGCGATTTCGAGCCAATCGAACCGTAACAGCCGGCTGAGGACCGCTTTGCCCCCCTTGCCCGCTCCGATCAGGAAAATCTTCGGCATGAATCGCTCCACCCCGCGGCCGTCTCTCCCGGCACGGATCGAGAGAATGTTCACGCGTCGCCCCTTTAAAGGTACCTCATACGGAAGGGTTGTCAATCCGGCCGGGCGGGTGGGGGTGCCGGGCCGGCCGTGGCGGTCTGTTCCTGTTTGCAGAGGATGGGGGAGGAGGGAGTCGAACCCTCACGCCCTTGCGGGCAGGGGATTTTAAGTCCCCAGCGTCTGCCGTTCCGCCACTCCCCCAGTCGGTGAGGATGCTCCGGAGAGGATTGCCAGGGCCCGCGCCCGCCCCGATCGGGACCCGGGGAACGGTCAGCGCGGACGAATCGCACTGATCATCAAGTTCTTTCCGAACAGGCCGCCGACGAGCCGATCGCAGAGCCGGCTGATCGGGAAGACGATCGTATCATAGATTTTGACCGCCGTGGGGTTCAACGTCCCTTCTCGATTCCCGATGAATTTATAGACCAGCGCCGCGACGAACCCCAGGCTGTCGGCATACGCGGCGCGCCGTACCTCAAACCCGGCCGACTGGAGCAGCCGAACGGCCGGCGCTTTGGTGTACCGGCGGACGTGCCCGACTTTCCGGTCCATGCTGCTGAAGAGGACCTGAAATGCGGGGACGTAGAGAAAGAGCCCCCCCCCGGGCTTAAGACGGGAATACAACCCACGCAACGCGCCGAGGTCATCGTCAATGTGCTCCAACACGTTCAGCGAATAAATATATTCGAGCGAGTCGGGCGCGACATCGTCGATGTGCGTGTGCGTCTCAAACCCCATGGCCTTCAGTCTGCCCGCCAGTCCCGGATCGGGTTCGACGCAGATCACCCGCACGCCGGCGTCCTTGAGGGCTGCGGGAAAACGTCCGTTGCCGGCCCCGAAATCGAGCGCCGACGTGGCGCCGTGGCCGTGACGGATAATCTCCCTCTTCAGGAATGCGTTATAATTCCCGGCCTCCTTCAGAACCTCGAGATTGTCCGTTCCGGTATAGGCCGTCCGTGCGTTGTCGGGCGCGGGGTCCACGTGTGGGGCCGGGTCGGCGTGACTCAGACGGCGCGGCGCCGCTCTCGATCCCGATGGGACGGCCGGCTCCCCGACCGCCCTTAACGGGCACCCTTTCTTTGGACGTAGGAATAGAGCTCATTCAACCGGTTCTTGATGCTGTCCAGAATCAGTCCGACGCCGAACAACAACAGGCTGGAGACGACGCAGCCGACCGCAAGGATCGCCAGCGGCACGTGCGTGATGAACCGGGTGTGAATGAATTCCATGACGACCACCGACCCGCTCGCGACACCGGTCAGAAAGAGCAGGCCCGCCAGCGAGCCGAAGAACAACAGGGGACGATAGTCCCTGAATATGATAAAGATGGCCTTGACGACCCGGTAACCGTCCGAAAACGTCTTCAGCTTCGAATGGCTGCCTTCCCGCCGGGCCCGGTACGGAATGTCGACTTCCCGGATCACGAAGCCTTTGTTCAGGCATTGCAGCGTCATCTCTGTTTCGACCTCGAAGCCTTCCGCCAGAATCGTGATCCCCTGACCCACTTCCTCCGAGAAGACCCTGTATCCCGACATGATGTCCCGAAGCGACGTGCCGAACAGTTTATTCACCAGCCCCCTGACCAGGTTGTTGCCCAACACGTGAAACGGCCGGAAGGCCGTCCCCTCATGGGTGACCAGCCGGTTGCCCACCGCCATGTCCGCCCGGTCCTTGATGACCTCGTCGAGCAGCGGCCCGGCGTACTCCGCCGGATAGGTGTCGTCCCCGTCGACCATGACGTAATATTCCGCAGCGATCTTCTTCAGAATCGATTGGACCACGCGGCCCTTGCCCCTCCGCTTTTCCCGGATCACGATCGCCCCGGCTTCCTGGGCGGCCTGGGCCGTGTGGTCGGTGCTGTCGTTGTCGAAGACGTAGATGGCGGCCGACGGCAGGATGGTGCGGAAATCCCGGACGACCTTGCCGATGGTGATCGCCTCATTGTAACAGGGAATCACGACGGCGATGGCATCCCGTTGCTTCTGCATGATCGGTCCGGCTCCCGGAGGTGACAGGCTTTATATAACGTATTGGCGACGGGTGTCAAACCCGGGACGCGGAATTTCCGTCGCTTTACAACCTTCGGATGAGACTTTATATTATCCATCATGTCCAAGGCGAGACGGGAATCGGCCCGACACGACATTCCGGTTGCTCCCCCCGCGGCCGCGCCGCCGCCCGCCTCTCTGTGGGCCCGCCCCTGGGTGGTGTTCCTCCTGCTCTCCGTCCTGGCGCTGTTGATCTATTCCAATACGTTCTACGCTCCTTTTCAATTTGACGACAACTCCGCCATCATTGATAACCCCGCGGTCAGGCACCTCTCCTCCCTTCTGGTATCGGGTAGCCGGGCAGTGCTCTATCTTTCCTTTGCCATCAATTATTATTTCGGCGGGCTGAATGTCGTGGGATATCACGCGGTCAATATTCTCATTCATCTCACGAACGGTTTCCTGGTCTATGTCCTGGTCATAGGATTGCTGAACACTCCCCGAATACGGCCCTCGCCCTTCACGCCTGCTCAACCGCACTGGCTCGCGTTCGCCACTGCCCTGCTCTTTGTGGCCCATCCCGTCCAGACCGAGGCGGTGACCTACCTGTACCAGCGGGCCACGTCACTGGCCGCCCTCTTCTATCTCCTCGCCGTCGTCTGCTACCTGCGGTGGCGACAGGCCGCCCCAGCGGCGGGGTCCCGTTGGGTGTGGTACGTCGGGGGCGTGCTCTCGACCGTCCTGGCGATGAAAACCAAGGAGATCTGTTTCACCCTGCCCTTCATGATCCTGCTCATCGAGGCCGTCTTTTATGGGATTCCCCGCCTCAAGCAATGGGCGGCCCTGATCCCTTTCCTGCTCACGCTCCCGATCATTCCGTCGTCCACACTTCCGGGGGCCATGAGCGAAGGGGCGGACGTCTTTGCCCGAGAGACCGGCACCATCAGCCGGTCGGACTATCTCTTTACCCAGTTTCAGGTCATCATGACCTATCTGCGGCTGCTTGTCGCGCCGGTCCGACAAAACGTGGACTATGATTTCCCGATCGCTCATTCGTTGTTTGAGCCCGCGGTGCTTCTCTCCTTCCTGTTCCTCGCCGCGCTCTTCGGCGCGGCCTGCTGGCTGCTCCTGTTCCCGGCGCGCACGGCCTCCCCCGCACGGGCGACGCTGATCGGCTTTGGCGTGCTCTGGTTTTTCGTGACCCTCTCCATCGAATCCTCCATCATCCCGATCCGGGATGTCATCAACGAGCATCGCCTCTATCTGCCCAGCGTCGGCTTTTTCCTCGCCGTCACAACGGCCGCCTCCGGGGTGGCGGTCCGATGGCCCCGGACGGCGGCCGCCGGATTGCTCGCGCTGCTGCTGCTCCTGTCCGGCGCCGCCTATGCCCGCAACCAGGTCTGGCTGTCTGAAGAATCCCTCTGGCGGGATGTCATCAGCAAAAGCCCCCGCAAGTCGCGTGGCTACAACAATCTCGGTTACAGCTTTGAGGCGCGGCACAACCTGCCGGAAGCCATCATGTATTACCGCAAGGCGCTCGAGGTCGACCCGAAGAATTACATCGCCCACTTCGACCTGGGCAATGTCTACAGGGCCAGTGGAAAGATGGACGACGCCGCCGTCGAATACGAGGCGGCCATCGCGTTACTCCCGGACTACGCCGACGCTCACGACAACCTCGGTATCGTGTATGAATCGCGAGGCGATTTACAGAAGGCCATGCAGGAATATCTGACGACGATCAAGTATAAACCCTATTCGGCCACCGCCTACAACAACCTCGGACGCGTCTTCAACAAGCTGGACCGCCGGGACGACGCCATGCGGGCGTTTCGCGCGGCGCTCAAACTCAATCCGGAGTTCGCCGATGCGTACCGCAATCTGGGCGTGATGTATAAACATGCGGGCCGGGTGCAGGAAGCGCTGCCGCTCTATCAGCGCGCCGTCGCCCTCGATCCCGACGATTCGGATGCGCGCTATGATTTGGGCGGCCTGTACAAGACCGTGGGCCGCCGGGAGGAGGCGGTCCGCGAATATCAGGCGGTCATCCGCTTGAAGCCCGATGAATCGGGAGCCTATATCAACATCGGGCTGATCTATTTCCAGCAGGGACGGCCCGAGGATGCGGTCGAGCAGCTCGAGAAAGGCCTCGCGCTCAATCCAAAGAACGCGCAGATCCATAACGTGCTCGGGTTCATGTATGGATCACTCGGGCGCGGGGATGAAGCCGTTCGCGAATATCAGACCGCCATCAAGCTGCAGCCCAACTATGCCGGCACGTACGAGAATCTCGGCCAGCTCTATCTGAAACAACGGCGATTCACCGAGGCGCGGAACGTCCTGGAGCAGGCGGTCGCGCTCGCTCCCACCGACTCGCTTGGCCATTATCTGCTCGGGCTCAGCCTGGAATCGTTGGGGCGGCGGGACGAGGCCCTTCGCCACTTTCAGACGGCCGTCAAATTAAAATCCGACTTCGCGGATGCCCAGTATCAATTGGGCGTGATCTACCAACGCAAAGGACAGAAGCAGCTGGCGATTCAGGCCTACGAACGCACGGTGCAGCTGAAGCCCGATCATGACGAGGCCCGCAAGGCTCTGGCGGCGTTGGGGCGGTAATCAGGATGCCCGCTGACCGGCCGGGCCGGTTCGTGTTACGATCCGGCCGTGGCCGATTCCATCTCCACAATCCGCCGCGACGTGATCGCGTGCGCGCGCTGCCCGGCGCTTCGCCGCTATTGTCAACGGATCGCCCGCATCAAGCGGCGCGCCTATCGCGATCAGACCTACTGGGGCAGGCCGGTGCCGGGCTTCGGCGATCCCGCCGCGAAGCTGCTCATTATCGGCCTGGCGCCTGCCGCGCACGGCGGCAACCGGACCGGCCGGGTCTTCACCGGCGACCGGTCGGGCGATTTTCTCTTCGCGGCGCTCCACCGGGCGGGCTTGGCCAACCAGCCGACGTCAACCGGCCGGGACGACGGGCTCCAGCTCAAGGGCGCCTACATCACCGCCGCGCTCCACTGCGCTCCGCCGGGCAACAAACCCAAACCGGCCGAGCTGGATCGGTGCCGCGGCTATCTCATCCGTGAGTTGCAGACGATGAAACGGGTCAGGGCCGTACTGGCGCTGGGCACGATCGCCTTCGACGAATACCTGAAGACGCTGCGGCGGATGGGACGGCTCCCCGCCCGGCCGAGGTTGATCTTCGAGCACGGCGGGTCCTACATCCTGCCGGGGCCCCGCCCGTTGCTCTTTGCCGCCTATCACCCCAGCCAGCAGAACACCCAGACGGGGCGGCTCACTGCGGCCATGTTTGACTGCGTCCTGGCTGATATTGCACGCATTATTCGTCTATGAGAGAACGTATACAGACGATGGCGCGGGGGGTTGTGGGGGCAGAACCCCTCACAGACTATTGTCAGGGGAATTCATGGCCAATGGGAAATCAGTGATGGCTCGGGGCGTGGGGGCATCGCCAACCGAAAAGCGGAGCTTTTCGGGAATTTCATCTCCGCACGGGCCCCCACATAGAGAGTCAGGGGGGAGATAGCGTTTCCCAGATTGATCCGCTTCGCGGCTGAAGCCGCTTGCTCAGATGGGGGGAGAGGCCGCTTTCTCCCCCCGTATCTAATCCATCGACGGAGTTGCCGGTTGCTCCCCCGCATGATCGTCCATCGGGGCCATGCCACCCGATGAATGTTCCATATGTGAATGGTCCATTGATGGACTCGATGCGGGTGAGTGGATCATCGGACCCGAGGTGAGCGACATGTTCCCGGCCGGAGGTGTCTGGGTGAGGACCGCTGCCACCATGATCACAAGCAGGACCACGCTAGCCTCCACCCTAATGGCGCGACGGAATTGTTCGATCGGCGTACGTCCGTTCCCTTCCCGACGGAGTGCCGGGAGCACAACGAACCTGCTGAATCCCCCCAACCCAACCGCCACGACCGTGAGCACAACTTTGAACGCGACTACCTGCCCATAGTTTGATTGG
>DATJYI010000046.1:0-8017 GCA_035499635.1 Nitrospiria bacterium
CCTGCTCGTGGCCTCCTGCGCCACGCAGCAGAACGGGTATTACATCGACCAGGCGAAGATCAACAGCGTCGTCAAGGACGTTCTGAACAGCCAGCAGGAGGCGGCCCGCAACCCGTCCAAGCTGGAGGCGCTGCACGAATATGAAACGTATATTCTGAAACATTTCGCCTACAAGGACGAGCTGAAAGCAGAAGCGCTGCATCGGCTGGGCGACCTGTACATGAAAATGGAGGACACGATCTATCGCCGTCGGTTGACGCAGTACAACGCCCAACAGGACCGGCGCGGCCAGCCTGGCCAGAACACCCGCTCGTCCACGCCCCGTCCGAAGATCGACCACAGCCGGTCAATCGCCATCTACGAGCAGTTGCTGACGCTCTACCCCGCCCGGGCGGCCAACGACAGCGCCCTCTATCAGCTGGCCAAGGGCTATTACGAAAGCGGTCAGACCGATGAGGCGATTTCGGCGATGGATCGATTGCTCAAGAACTACCCCAACAGTTATTACCGCGGCGAAGCGTCGTTCCGCCTGGGCGAATTTTACTTCGAATCGGGGCTGTTTAAACAGGCGGCCGCCGCGTACGAGGCCGCCCTGGTCGCGCAGAACGACCCGCACCTCGCCGAAATCATCCGGTACAAGCTGGGCTGGACCTATTTCGAGCTTCAGGACTATCCAAAGGCCAGCGAGTTGTTCCTGAACATCCTGGACAGCCGGGCGATCCAGGACCGGTCCGGCAGGAAACGGCTGGACATCTACGCCTACAACGAGCAGGAAACCGCGATGCTGAAAGAAGTGATCAATGCCACGCTGCTCGCCATCGACTACCAGGGCGGACCGGCCGAGCTGGCGGCCTATTTCAAACAGCACGGCCACCGCGACTACGAAGAGCTGCTCTATCGCCGTTTGGGCGACCTCTACGCCAAACAAGAACGCACCCAGGACGCGGGCCTAGCCTACGCCACCTTCGTGGAGGAAAATCCGCTCCACGAGTCCGCGCCGCTGTTTCAAGCCGCGGTCGTGCAGCTGTACACGCAGGCCCATTGGACCGACGCCGCGCTGCAGGCCCGGATCGTGTTTGATCAACGCTTCGGCCCCAACTCGCCCTGGGCGAAGCGGCAGGACGCCGCGGCGCTCGCCCGGATCAAACCGCAACTGAAGGAGGCGGTCCTGCAGGTCGCCCAGTACTATCACGCGCAGGCTCAGGCGACGAAGAATCAGAACGATTACCAGGAGGCAATCCGCTGGTACCAGCAATTTCTGCAGCAATTCCCTGACGAAATCGAAGCGGGCCGGGTGACCTACCTGCTCGGCGAGATCTACTATGACCAGGGGCGCTACTCGGAGGCGGCGACCGCGTATGAAAAATCGGCCTACTTTTATCCGGCGCATCAGTCGAGCGCCGACGCGGGCTACGGCGCGATTGTCGCGGCCGGCAAGGCGGTCGAGAAGGCCGGCGGCCGGGTGCCGGATCCGGTCGCCGTCGCCATGTACGAGAACGCGGCGCATTTCGCCGACACGTTCCCCAAGGACAAGCGCGTGCCGGACGTGCTGCTCAACGGCGCCGAGATGGCCTGCCAGATCAAGCGCTACGAAGTGTGCCGGCAGATGGCCGGGCGGGCCATCAGCGCCGCTCCGAGCAGTGATGGGCGCCTGCGCTATCTGGCGCAAAAATTGATCGGCAACAGCTATTTCGAGGAAAAGAACTACGCCAAGGCGGCCGATGAATACCGCAAAACGGTCGAACTGGCGCAGCGGCTGCAGCCGCAGGACGCGGCCGAACTGAAGCGGGTGCTCGCCTCGGCCATCTACAAGCAGATGGAAGGGCTCAAAAAGGAGGGGCAGGCCAAGGAGGCGGCGGAAGGTTTCATCAAACTGTACGATGAGCTGCCCTCGACCGACGTGGCGGGGATCGCCCTGTTCGACGCGGGCGCCACGCTGTTGAGCATGGGCAACACCGCCGAGGGCCTCAAGACCATGCAGCGCCTCCTGAAGGAGAATCCCGATTCCCCGTACGCCTACCAGGCGATGCTCCAGATCGGTTCGATTCTCCAGAAACAAGGGCGGTATGACGAGGCGCTCCAGCAATACGACCAGATCGCCCGGTCGTCCAAGGATCCCAAAGTCGTCCGCGACGCCCTCTGGGCCATGGCGACGCTGGCCGAGGAGCGGCAGGAGTGGGCCAAGGCCTACGAGGGCTTCTCCTCGCTGCTGGCCCGGCCCGATTTCACCGATCCCGCCCGCCGGCTGGACGCGCAATTCCGCGCCGCGATGGCGAAGGACCACCTCGGCGAGCACCAGGAGGCGGCCGCCCTCTTTCAGCAACTTCTCGAGCAGATCAAGGCGCATCCAGCGCCGGGCAACGACCTGCTGGCCGGCCAGGCCTGGTTGAAGCTGGGCGATTACCGGTTCGAGCAGTGTGACGCCGTCCGGTTGGTGGAACCGTTGAAGGCCAATCTGGCCAGGAAAGAGCAATGGCTCAAATCCGCCATTGAGGCTTATGTGCAGGCGTCCTCGTACAACCTGACCGACGTCACCACCGCGGCGACCTATCAGACCGGGCTCCTGTTCGAAGCCTACCGCACGGCCCTGCTGCAGTCGGAACGGCCCAAATCGTTGACACCGGATCAGCTGGAAGAATATAATTTTTTACTCGAGGAACAAGCCGCCCCGTACGAGGAGCGCTCGATTTCCACCTTTGAAGCGAACGTGCGCCGGGCGCAGCAGCAGGGGATCTACACCACCTGGGTACAGCAGAGCTACGATCGACTGGCCGAATTGTTGCCGGCACGGTATCGGCGGCAGGAGCAGACGGAAATTCTCGCAGAGCGCCCCGTTCCGATGCCGGCCGCCGCGCCCGACCATTCCGCACCTAAACCGGCGACCCAACCCGCTTCAACGACAATTCCCACCCCGCCCCCCAGAATGGTTCCGCTGACCGCGCCGCCATCCAACCCATGAGCACGCGCCTCCCACTCCACCTGTTCGGATGGCTTATCGTGAGCCTTACGGCGGCGGGATGCGCCTCGACCGCGCCGTCCACGCGCGCCCCGGGCCCTGTTCCCTCGCTCGGCACCAGCCTCGAGACGGTCCATGAGGCCGCGAATCCGGCCCCGCAAACCAAAACTCCCGATCCGGCGGAAGGCGCGCGGTTGTTTCAGTCGGCCCTTCAACAACTGGAGCAGCAGCATACCCAGCAGGCGTTGCGGTTGTTTGAACAATCGGCCGAGGCCGATCCGACCCAGCCGGCCACCCAAAACAATCTCGGCATTCTCTTCAAACAGACCGGCCAGTTGGACAATGCGATCGCCGCCTACCGGCAGGCCATCGCTCGGCAGGCGGATTATCCGGACGCATACTACAATCTGGCCCTGGCCTATCGGGCCAAGGGTCGGTTCAAGGAGGCCGAGACGGCCTACCTGGCGGCACTGAAGACAAACGGACGGTTCGCCGACGCCCGTTACAACCTCGGCATTCTCTATGAGTTGTACCTGGGCGAGCCGGCCAAGGCGCTGGAACAGTATCAAGCCTATCTGCAATTGAACGGGCCGCACGCGAAGGAGGTCTCGTCCTGGGCCGCCGCGCTGGAGCGTCAGGTGCCGAAACCGGCCGCCCCGTCGACGCCCGCGCCGCAGGCCGCGGCGCCGTCGCCGCCTCCGGACCAGAACGCCCAGACCGGCCCCCAGACCGGCCAATCGACACCGGGCGGGGCGTCAGCACCCGGGCCCGCGCAACCGGCCCCGCAATCCGTCCCCGCGCCGGGAGGTGCGGCGCCGTGATGCGACTGGCGACGGCGGGCGTCAGTCTCGCCATGATCTGGCTGCTCTGTTCATGGGGCGAGCCGGCCGCACATGCCGCGGCACCGACCCATTCGCCGCCGGTCACCGCCCCCGCGAGACCGCAGGGCGGGGAGCCCAGCCATCGCGTGATGCTGCTCGGCTCCACCATCTACGGCGCCGTCTTGGCGCCCGCCGCGGTCTATGACGTGCCGTGGCAGGAACCGTTTTCGCTGGAGAAGGGCGCCGGGGAGTTGGACCGCAATTTCCTTCAGGAAATCTTTCAACCGGTCGACCGGGACGAATTTTTGAAACACACATCGCCGCATCGCTCCGAGGAAACCAATGCCCCCTAGCAGAGTGGTGAAAAACGTGTTCTTCATGCAGGGCGGTCAAAAAGCTCCAACTGCAAGGCCGCAGGCTCCGAGGGAACCGGAGCGTACTGTGGTCGTACGTGAGGATTCCCGAGGGGCCGGGCTTGTACCGAGAATCGGACATGCCTCTCGTCTCCGATTCGAGGTAAACACCGCAGGTGGACTTTTTCACCGGCCTGCTAGAGCGGCGGACGGCACACGAGCGCAACGAGGAGGAGGGTAGATCACATCCATGGACATTGCCACGACCATCGTGAACTTTTTCAAAGAGGGCGGCTTCTTCATGTACCCCGTGCTGCTGGTCGCCTCGCTCGGCACCGCCGTGGTCATCGAACGCTTCATCTATATTTCGCGCGCGATGGTCAACGGCGAGCCGCTGTGGCAGCAGATTCAGAAGCACCTCTCCTCGCATCGCGTGGACGACGCCATCAAACTCTGCCAGGGCAAACACCAGCCGTTGCCGTACGTGCTGCTCCACGGCCTGAAGGCGGTCAAGGCTGCCGAACCGCGCGAGACCCTGCAGCAGGCCATGGAGGAGGCCACGCTGGACGTGCTGCCGCCGTTGGAGCGACGGACGCCCTATCTGCCGATTCTTGCCAACGTGGCGACGCTGCTGGGGCTGCTGGGCACGATCATCGGCGTCATCAAAGCGTTCGCCGCCGTCTCCGCGGCGGATCCCTCGCAGAAGTCGATCCTGCTCGCGCAGGGCATCTCGACGGCGCTGAACATGACGGCCTTCGGCCTGATCGTGGCCATCCCGTTGATTCTGATCTATGCCTTCATGCAGTCACAGACGACCAAGATCATCGATTCGATCGACCAGTATTCCACCAAGCTGGCCAATCTCTACACGGGCCGTCAGGCCGCCGCAGGGACCGAACGGAGCCGGGAGAAGGAGCATGTTGCCGCGATCGCGAAGACGAGCTAGGCGGATGGGGTCGACCGACATCGACCTGACGCCCTACATGAATTTGCTGGTTGTCCTGGCGCCCTTCCTGCTCGTGACGGCCGTCTTCGAGCGGCTCGCCGCGCTGGAGATCTACCTGCCGCAGCCCACCGCCGCCGAAGCCGCCGCGGGCGCCAAACCGCCCGAGAAGCCGGAGGACCAGCTGCTCCTGACCATCTCCATCGCCGACCAGGGCATCCTGCTGGCCAACGGGGCTCAACTGCTCTCGTTTGTCCCGTCCACGTCGGCGGGCTACGATCTGCCGGCCTTGTCGTCCGCACTGCAGCAACTGAAATCCCGCTATCCGACGGCCGACACCGCCGCGATTCTGAGCAAGGGCGCCGTGCCCTACGAGACGCTGGTGGCGGTCATGGACGCCACGCGGGAGGCGCTGGTGACGGTGGACGGACAGAAAAAACGCTCTATCCTCTTTCCTAACATCTCGCTGGGGGAGGTGCAATGACGTCCGGTCCCCGCCTGTCGGCCCGCCGGAGTACCGGCTCTGTCTCCACCTTTCTGACGCTGACGTCGCTGGTCGACCTGTTCACCAACCTGGTGCTCTTTCTGCTTTATAATTTCTCGGCCGAGGGCTCCACCATCCCGTCGGCGGAGCGGTTGAAACTGCCCCAATCGGTAACCGAGCAGCGTGCCGAGACCACCGTCACCGTCATGGTTACCCAGTCCGACATTTTTCTGGGCGGCAGACGGATCACCGACACCGGCAGCGTGATGAAGACCGACGAGCTGCTGATCCCCGACTTGAAAAAAGAGCTCGATTTCGAAGCCAAGCGCGGGAAGTATTTCGCCAGCCTGACCCCGGACACTCCTTTTGAAGGGCGCATCACGATCCTCGGCGACAAGCACATCCCGTTCCGGTTGCTGGAAAAGGTCATGTTCACCTGCAGCGAGGCGGAGTTCGGCCAGATCGATCTGGGCGTGCTCCACAAAGAGCTCACATGAGCCGCACGCATCTGGAGCTGTTGCAGGAGACCGAGCAGCGCTTCCGCCACATCGCCTGGGGCTGCCTGCTCTTCTACGCCGTCCTGGCGCTCGTGATGAATCTGATCAAGGTTGAGAAGCCGGAGCATCAGGACTTCACCGAGCTTTCCCCCCGGATCGCCAGCCTGCTGATCAAGCCGCCGCCTCCGCCGCCGAAGGAGGCGGTCAAGAAGGCGGAGGCCCCGCCGGCCGAAGCGGCGGGCTCCGAGAATAAAGAAACCCCGACCAAACCGAAGAAAAAACCGTCCGACTCCAACATCGAGCCGACCCCGGAACAGGTGGCCAGGCATAACCGCCAGGTCGCCATGCGCAGCGGCCTGCTGAAGCTCCTGGCCAAGAAGTCCCCGTCCGGATCGGCGCTCTCGTCATCGGACAAACTCCTGCGCGGAGGAACGCTCAGGAGCGTCACCAACACCAACTACGGTTCGGGCCTGCGGCCGAGCGGTCCGGAGGTCGCGGACAGCGGCGGGATCGATCAGCTGATCAACCAGCTGGGGGGCAAGGTGGAAGGGATCAGACTGGCGGACAAGCAGAGCGCGGCGATCGAGAATCCCATTCAGCTCAAGGACACCGAGGGAAAGTCGGTCGGCCGGCCCTACGAGTCGGTCGCCGCCGTCGTGGACGGCCTGAAGGGATGGATCCGGTTCATCTACAACAAGGCGTTGCGGGAGAATCCGGACCTGAAGGGCGTGGTCACGCTCGAATTCACCATCACAAAAGAGGGGGACGTGACCAACGTCTCCGTCGCCTCGACCACGCTGAAGTATCCGCCGATTGAAGAGGCGCTGGTGAAGCGGTTCAAGCTGCTGAAGTTCCCCGCCTCCCCTAAAAGCGGCTCGGTGACCGTCGTCTATCCGATCACATTTTCTCCGTTGGGATGAGCGGGACCGCCATCGCGCGGACGGCCCGGATAGCGCCGGCGGCGATCACCCTTTTGCCTTCGGCCCTCACTGCGGCTATCCCTTCGCTTTCGGAATGATGAACGATCTGCCGGGCAGCGGCCGGGAGTGGCACCGGTTGCAATCGTAGAGCGGAAACGCCACCTTGCCGTGGCACCGGCCGCAGAATTCCCCCTGTCTGATCGCGTCCATCGTCACATGATTGACGCCCGCGCGCATGACGAAGATTTTCGGGTGGCAGTTCGTGCAGTCCAGCCATTGGGTATGCGCGAGGTGGGGAAAGACCACCTCGGGCAGCTCCCCCCGCACCTTGAAAATGACGTTGAAATCAATCGGCGGCATCATCTTTTTGTTCGGATCAAGCGTGTCGACCGGCCGGATGATCCCGTACTTGAGCGCCGCGGCCCAATCGACATAGTTGCCCTGCTCGGCTTTGGGCAGAAAATAGAGGGCCAGGGGGTGTTGCTCTTTTTCAGCTTCGACCAGCACCTGCGCCAGGGAATTGGCCGCGGCCTCGGAGATCTCCTCCTTCTTGCCTTGTCCCGGCTGCTGGATCGATGGTTCCGGTGTCTGCCCGGTGGCCTGCCGGCCGCTGGTGGCGGCCTCCAGGGCCCGCTCCAACGGGGTTTTTTCCGGCTGAACCGGCGGCGCCTGCGCACAGGTCACCAGCCACATGCTCGAACAGGCGATGACCGCCGCGGTCCGCCACCGTGATGGGAGCACGTCACGCATGCGAATCGTCCTCTACCGTTCCAGCACGATCACTTCACCCACCATCTGTCGGTGAATGAAACAGAAATAGGGATAGCGGCCCGGCGTTTTGAAGGTGTGCTCGCAGGTCTTATCCGGATAGAAATCGGGGCAGAAAATCTCCAGCTGATCGCCGGGACCCGTGCCGGGCACGCTGGCCATCAAATGGCGGCGGACATCGGCGTTGACCCACTTAACCGTATCCCCCACCTCCAGCACAATCGAGGCCGGATCAAATTTATACGAATCCTTCCGCACGACCACTTCGTAAGTTT
>DATJYI010000047.1:0-3065 GCA_035499635.1 Nitrospiria bacterium
GGGCACATAGACATCCCCCACGTGACACACCGCGGGATAGACACCCTGCGATGCCGGCTCGATCACAAAACCCTTCATACACTCACACCCTCCGTGAGGCGACGTACCCGGCAATCGCCCGCAGCGGTTCTGCGTCGGCTCCCAGACGGGCCACTGCGCCGATCGCACATTCGATCGCCTGGGCCAGCTTTCGTTTTGACGCCTCCATGCCCAGCACGGCCGGATAGGTCGATTTGCCCTTGGTCTGATCGTTCTTGACCGCCTTGCCGAGTTCCACCGACGTCCCCTCGACATCCAGGATGTCATCCATGATCTGAAAGGCCAGGCCGATCGATTCGCCGTAACGGCCGAGTGCGCGCAAGGCGCCGGGGCCCGCTCCGCCCACGAGGGCGCCGGCGTACACCGAGGCACGGATGAGCGCGCCCGTCTTCTTTCGGTGAATCCGCTCCAGACCGGCTTCATCGATGGACGCGTGCGGCGCCGTCGGCGAGCCGTCCGGCGGGCGGCTCGCCTGCAGATCGAGCAATTGCCCGCCCACCATGCCTGCATAGCCGGCCGCCCGCGCGATCTCATGAATGATGGCCACCAGACTGCGGGGAGGCACCGCGCGCGCCACCGCCGGACGGCTCAACAACTCAAACGCGAGTGTCAACAACCCGTCGCCGGCCAGAATCGCCGTGGCCTCGCCGAACACCCTGTGGCTCGTGGGAACCCCCCGCCTGAGATCGTCATTGTCCATGGCCGGCAGATCGTCATGTATGAGGCTGTAGGTATGGATCAGCTCCAATGACGCCGCCACCGACAGCACGGCGGCCGACACCCGGCCGCCCACGGCCTCGGCCGCCGCAATGGCCAGCACGGGACGCAGCCGTTTGCCACCCGCCGACAGGCTGTACCGCATCGCCGCTTCAATCGTCGGAGGGGTCGGCGGCGTCCCGCGAGAGGTCCGGCCCGCCGGCAGCAGTCCGTCCAACACCCGGTTCACCCGCTCCCGGCGATCGTCGAGGTAGGGCTTCAATTCAAAGGCGCGGACGGCTGGACGGAGGCGTGGCATCGTGTGTCGCGTCAATGGACCAGCTCTTTGACGGCGTAGATCGGCCTATTCTGTGATTCATGATAGACCCGCGCCAGCATGTCGGCCAGAATGCCGAGCGTGAAAATTTGCAGTCCGGCCAGCACCAGCAACGTGCCGAACAGCAGCAACGGCCGGTTGGCCAGGTGCACGCCCCACAGGAGCTTCTGCGCAGCCAGGTATCCGTCGATCGCCAGACCGGCGACCGCCATTGTCACCCCCAGCCAGCCGAAAATGTGCAAGGGCCGCTGGCCGTAGCTCATGAGAAACCGGATCATCAGCAGATCCATCACCACCCGAAACGTCCGGGCCAGCGTGTACTTGCTCCGGCCGTGTCGGCGGGGATGGTGCCGCACCGGCAGCTCGACGATGGTGGCGCCGTGGAGATTTGCGATGGCCGGAATAAACCGGTGAAGATCGCCGCGCAGCGGAATCAACCGGACAAGGTCGGCTCTGTAGAGTTTCAACGAACAGCCGTAATCGTGCAATCTGACGCCGGTCACCCGGCCGATCAGCCAGTTGGCCAATTTTGATGAGAAGACCCGGAGCGCCGTATCCTGACGGTCGCGCCGCCAGCCGCTGACAATATCCGCACCGTCCTCAAGCGCCTTGAGCATCGCCCCGAGATCGGCCGGATCGTTTTGCAGATCGCCGTCCATCACGGCGATGACCCGGCCGCGCGCGTGATCGAATCCCGCCGCCATGGCCGCCGTCTGCCCAAAATTGCGCCGCAACCGGACCAGCCGAAACTGAGGGGTCGCGGCGCACAACGTGCGCAGCAGCTCGCCGCCGCCGTCGCGACTGCCGTCGTCGATGAAGAGCACTTCGTACGTGACGCCCAGCCCGGTCAGGGCGGAGAGCAGCTGATCCGCCAGCGGCTTCAGATTGTCCCGTTCGTTGTAGATCGGGATGACGAGCGATAGATAGGGCGCGTCGTCCGCGCCTTCCCGGCCCACTGCCATAGCGGGAGAGTATAACAAAAACCGGTGAAAGTCGACACATCAGAGTCAAGGGGAGGATGCTCACCTCCCCTTGACAATCCCCATCGCCATACGATTATACCTTCTACTCGCGTGTCAAACAGATAGCCGCATTGTGGGTATCTGCCCAGCGAGCAGGGCGAGCGTGAGGGGGAGGCTCCACCAAGTATGTCCGGTGGAGGGGGCGACGCGAGCCCCTACAATTGACGCCCGGCCCCTTGCCATCTGCTTCCCGCGGGGCGGCGAGTTTCAAGATTGATCGGGAATGTTTATCCCACACCCTCGGCCCCATTGCCGGATGCGGCCATCCTCCTGCTTCGAGTAAACATGATTGACCTGACAACCCGGGCCCGCCTACAATGGCGCTATTCGAGGCCGAGGGACCGGACCAAGGAGGAGACATCAATGGTGCTCGTTGAAGTCAGCATGTCGCCGTTCGGGAAGGGAGAGAGTGTGGGAAAGTATGTCGCCCGGTCACTGGATATCATCGACCGGAGCGGGCTCGACTATCGTCTCAATCCAATGGGCACCGTCCTTGAGGGCGAGTGGGATGACGTCTTCGCCGTCATCAAACGCTGTTTCACGCGCATGTCCCGCGACTGTAATCGAATCAGCATCAGCATCCGGGCCGACTATCGTAAGGGCGCCAAGGGTCGGCTCAGTGGCAAAATCCGCAGTGTCGAGCGCCGGCTGAAACGCCGGCTACATACTTCTTGACATTCCGATGACTTCAACCAGTGTGCGGCGATGGGGGTTGTCAGGGGGAGTGTGAGCATCACTCCCTCTGACTTGAGTGAGTGCACAGCACGAGCGGAACATCGATTGACTGGAAAGATCCAACGTGTGGAACGGCGGCTCCATCGTCGACTCAAGACCTCTTAGTGTATGGGCAATGGGGGAGCGGAGGAAAGGGGCGTTTCGGCATTGAAATCATGGGGAGGCACCCTATTTCACACCCTGATCACTCCTAACGGAAGCACACTCCCTCTCGCTCATTCAAGCGTATCGATTCA
>DATJYI010000048.1:0-3806 GCA_035499635.1 Nitrospiria bacterium
CACCCACTACGCGGCGAGGCAGGGGCCTGAACGCGACTTGGCAGTTGGTTGGGCACCCGGCTTGGTGAAGCCTTCGACCCCGCAGGGGAAACAATTTGCCTGGCTCTTAATCCTTCC
This sequence comes from Nitrospiria bacterium, assembly GCA_035499635.1. GTDB lineage: Bacteria > Nitrospirota > Nitrospiria > JACQCE01 > JACQCE01 > JACQCE01. The sequence goes on from DATJYI010000048.1 coordinate 118, forward strand.
CCCCATCAAGCGGCGAGGCGGGGCCTGAGCGCGACTTGGCTTTGCGGTGGACACCGTCTTGGCGAAGACGCGTCCCAGAAGGGGCGAATGCGCATGTCCGAAGGTCTGCCTGCCAACGGCAATGGCAGACCAAGTTTGCGCATTCGAGCAGTCTGAGCCATAGACGGTCACCGCAAAGCCCGGAGCGGCAAAGACCCCGCCTCGCCGCCTATTCCACTTTCACCCGCTTCTGCTGCTCAAACAGCTCCACCACCTCCGCCACGGTGGTCGCGTCCTCGGCCCGTTTGTCGGTCCGGATAAACCCGACGGTGCGGGGAAAGCGCATCGCGTAGCCCGGCTCGTCCCCCTCCTTGCCGCAGGTGTGCATCGGCGACCGGGTGATCTCGTCCGCCATCACGGTGAGCACGTAGCGAGGCTCAACCCAGACGTCGGGCTCGATCAGGCTGTCGACCCTGGCGGGCTTATGGTCGAGGGCGATTTCGTCCAGTTTCGACTTTAACTCGCGCAGCTCCTCCTCGCTGAAACCGGTACCGATCTTCGTCACCGTCTTGAAAGTGTCGCTCCGGTCGTCGTAGACGGCGGCAAGCACGGTGCCGACGCCGAATTTGGCCCGTTGTCCTCTCCCGGCCGCGTAGCCGACGATGACGACGTCCACCGTGTCGGTCAATTCCCCTCTGTAGCTGCGCTTGAGTTTGATCCAGTTGAAATTCCTGGCGCCGGCCGTGTAGGGACCGTCAAGCCGCTTTGCGACGATCCCCTCCTGCCCGTTCGCCACTGCCTCATCGAAAAAGCGCTGCAGCTCGGCCGGATTGTCGGTCTCGATCGCGCGGGAGAGTTCGATCACCGGGTCCTGCTTCAACAGCCGCCGCAACGCTCCACGCCGTTCGGCATACGGCCTCGGGGTGTAATCCTCACCGTCCAGATAGAGCAGGTCGAAGGCGAAAAAGCGCAGGGGAATCTCCTTCGCGACGGCCGCGATATCGTGCTTGCGTTTGCGCTGCACCGTCACCTGAAACGGCTGAAGCTCGCCGGAGGCTTCGTCGACCGCGAGCGCCTCGCCTTCAAGAATCACAGAACGGGATTGCACCGCACGGCGCGCCGCCTCGCTGATCTCTGGAAACATGGGCGACATCCGCTCGAGATTGCGCGAGAACATTTCGACCGTGTCGCCGTCTCGGTGGATCTGGAGCCGCAGGCCGTCGTATTTGAGCTCTACGCCGCACCGGCCGATTTTGCCGATAATCTCTTCGGTCGTCGGCAATCGTTCGCAGAGCGCCGGCCGGATCGGGTAGCCCAGCCGCGCGTGGATCGCTTCCACCCCCGCCAAGCCTCCGGCCAGCAGCTCCTCCCCCACGACGCCCAGATCGGAGCAGAGGTTGTAGGCCCGTTCCAACACCGGCTTGCCGGATCGGTCCTTCAGAACGGCCACGCTGAGCGCCTCCAAGATTGTCGCGTCGCCGGCACCCAGCCGCAGCCTGCCCATGACGACCCGTGCGATGTAGCGCGCCTCGGAAGGCGAGACACCGCGCAACAGATCGGCCAGTGCGCCGACTTTCTCCTCCACACTGCCTTCCCCGCTGATCCGTGCGGTCCGCACCAGCTCGTCGTAGACGGCTTTTACACTCAGGCGGCGGCCTGTTCCGCCGAGCAGTGCCTCCGCCGTCTTGCCCAAATCGCCGGTTCGCTTGAAGGCCGCCGCCACCTCAGCCGGTTCGCTCTCCGCGGCCTGCGCGATGGCCCGGATGAGCAATTTCTCGGACATCCCGATCTGCAGACCGCGGAAGGAGGGCAACAGCTCTCCCTGTGTCAGATAGATGAGCGGCGCGATTTCATCCCGGCCCGCGCCGGCGAACAACTCGGCAAGGATCGAGAACATCTCAAGCCGCTTGGTGGTCTGCTCGAGCCGTTCGAAAAAGCGGGACAGATCAAGAAAGGTGAGCATTGAGTGGTCTTTCTGTCGTACCGACCCTGCAGTGGATCGACGGGCGCCCCGTCAGACGAACCGCTGCCGATAGTAGGTCAAGAATTCCGCCGGCACAGGAATCAGCCGGCCGTTGGCGTTTGAAAAGGCGAAAATCTGCTGGCCTTGGGCCACGATCCGTCGAGTCGCAGGGGACAGATAGTCGAAGCGGACATTGATGGTCGACCGTTTGATCGCCGTCACCTTCAAGCGCAGCAGCAGCGTGGCTTCAGGCGCCGCCCCCACGGCATGATGAATCGTCGCCTCCACCGTGGTCAGCTGCAATCCCCGTTCGTGCCAGGCGTCCGGTATCACTGTGCGAATAAATTCCTCCTGGATCTGTCGTTCCCATCCGCCCGGCACTGCGGCCGTTGACTGCCCGACCTCCCCGGTTCCGGTCACCTGGACGGCTCGCTCGCAGAGAAATTCCGACCGATGCCAGTGGAGGGTCGGCGACCAGGCCGGCTGGGGCGGGATCGCCATGTTGGCGATGCCGGCCAAGTAGGAGGCCAGGGCTTTGCGTTCCGTATCGGTGCCGCGGATGAACTGCAACCCGACCGTCGCGTGCCGGCCAAGGTTCGTGTGTTCGGCGGTGTGGATGACCTCGCTGTGAAATTCCACGTACAGATCTGGGGAGAAGGAAAATTGCAGGATCAACTCGCCGCCGAGCGGTTTGGGTTGGACGGCCAGCATGGACATGCCGCCTAATCCAATGTCCAGGGTATAACTTTCGAACAAACGGGCGTGGTCCCGGCAACTGACGGGCAGCGAGAGAAGAAACCGACGGAACCTTCGCCGGGTCTCGGCCCGGCGATCGGGGAAGGAAATGGCTATGGACTCAAATCGGCGATCAGGCTCAAGAGCCGGATTCGCCATACCGCCACCCTCCGCGCATCGCCGCCATTGTAGCGACAGTGCAGACCGGTGTCAATATCCATGTCGGATTGGAAAGGTCGGTCGCCGGCCGTCGGTCAGGGGGCGCCGCCGGATTTGGAGAGGAGTTTGTCCTCGAGATCGAACCCCGGCGCGGCAGTGGCCACGTAGACCCGGGACCGTTCCAGCGTCCGGTTCTTGAGGCGTCCCCACAGGCTCCGGGCGTAGGGAACACGGACCGTGATCCGCTTGGAAGTCACGGCCAGACCGGCCCCGGAGACCATCTGTCCGGCCACCGGCTGGGCATTCGACCCCGTAATGGAGAACTCAATCGACTGCGGATCGACGAGCATGCCCTCCTGTTTGGCGGCCGCCGCGATGTCGGCGCGCATGTGTTCGATTCCACGTGTCCTCGGATCATCGATCGCTTGCTCGACGGCCGAGCCAAAGCGTTCCTGTGCCATCATGTCGTCCAGGTAGACGTAGCCGACCCATCCGATCAGCGCCAAGAACACAATGGCGATCAGCGCCTTCATGAACTGACGGAGAGTCCCGGTGGCGCGGGAACGGCCTGCAACGCCTTGATGATGAGTCCCACATCGTTGAACCGCTCGCTCTTCTTCTTGGCCAGACAGGTCAGAAGCAGCCGGTTCAACTGGGGCGACAGGTTGGGGTTGATCGAGACCGGCGGCTCAGGTGCCGTGTGCAGATGATGATAGTACAGATCGCCTCCTGTAAACGGCGGGCGACCGGTCGCCATCCCGTAGAGTGTACAACCGAGTGAATAGATGTCCGATTGATGATCGACCAGATAGCCCGTGACCTGCTCCGGGGCCATGTAGAGCGGTGTCCCCAT
>DATJYI010000049.1:0-7301 GCA_035499635.1 Nitrospiria bacterium
AGATAGAGGCGGTTGATGAACGCGCGGGAGTCAATCTGGTTGGCCTTCCGAAGGTATTCGACCGCCTTGGCGTCGGAGACCCAGCCGGTGATCAACGGAATATAGGGTGTCTCATGATGCAGCCGTCCCAAAGCCATGTAGCCTCCGCCCCGTTCATATGTCGGATCCATGATGGACACCGCGGTCGCCAGATCCCGAATTTTCCACGCCACCCCTTCCCGGGCAGCCTGGAATTTGCCGTTCGTCAGCGCCCACAACCCCAAATTGGCCATTGACCAATAGAAGCTTCCGACCACGTCGGGAGTGGCGCTCATCACGGCGGCCAATGCAACCGGGCCGGCGTGGTCGTACGAGGCGCCGGTGCGCCGGGAGGCTTCCTTTCGAATGACGTCGAGCGCCCGTTCGCCGAGCCGTTTCCCTTCGGCAAAAATCTTCTTCTTCGCGTCATTGTCCTCCGTGACATAATCTCCCTTGAAGCACAAGGCCCGCATCAGCCGCCATTGGACGGCCAGCAATTCCGGCGAAGAAGCCAGGGCTTGACGGTACGCGGCAATCGCCAGGTCAAGCTCCGTGGCATCCGCCGGCGAGCCCGGCGCGCCGAGTTCGCGAAGAGCCCAATGGTGATCGCCTTCCTCGATCAACGCACCACTCGGCGGCGTCGTGTCCCGCGAAAACGCCGGGGCCGGACCAAGAAGAAGGGTAATGAGAAGGAGAAGATGAAAAATCATCGATTCTGATGAGCGCGTGGTGGCACACACGATAGCCAGTTGGAACCGTATTGCCCAGTGGCTCCAGGGTATGAAGAGGCTAACGGAGGGTGCTGTGGCATGGCCGGAATGATCTTACAGAACCCCGTAACGGAATTATTCAGGATCGGAGTCCACTCCCCTGTGGGGTGAGAATCAGTCTCTCGCTCTCGCCAACAACAATTCTCCGAGACTATGCGCATTTGACATCCTACAAACGGGCAGGTTTTGGTAGGCCACAGGAGGCATCTCCAAAACAACCTATACAGCTATAACTCAATGGAGTCAATAACACATTGACCTCAAGACGTTCCATTTCCTAGCAGTATACGATATAAAGTATGCCATGACGATTTCCCTTCAGACATAGTACTCACGTGATCATCACTCTTCATCCAAAGACAGACCTTCGATGACCGTTCTGCTCTGCTCGGTCTTCTTCATCTCCGGGGCCGCCGCACTCATTTTTGAGACGCTCTGGTTTCGACAAGCGGGGTTGGCGTTCGGCAACAGTGTCTGGGCCTCCAGCCTGGTCCTCGCGGGTTTTATGGGTGGGCTGGCCCTGGGGAACGCGCTTGCGGCCCGCTACGGCGATCGGCTGCGCAATCCGGTGCGGGCCTATGCCCTGGCCGAAGCCGCCATTGGGGTCACCGGTCTCGGGCTGGTATATCTGCTGCCGGTCTTTGGTGCCGTGCTCGCTCCCTGGTTCCGGCCTTTGATGGACCAGCCTTGGGTCTTGAATCCGCTGCGGCTCTCAGCCGCGTTTCTTCTCTTATTGATTCCCACAACGGCGATGGGCATCACGCTGCCGTTATTAACCAAGACCCTGACGGGCTATGACCCGCACTTTGGCGCGGTGCTCGGCCGGTTGTATGGGTGGAATACCTTGGGAGCGGTATGTGGGGTCGTGAGCGCGTTATCTTTCATCCGCGTCATCGGCGTGAACTGGACCGGGTTGACGGCTGGAGCGCTCAACCTCTTGGTCGCCGCTGTCGCGGGCTGGTTCTCGACACTGCCCTTTCACAAAGCCCTCATGCCATCCAGGAGGAAGGATCGACCTGTGTTGATCTGGATGACCGGGCGACAGTGGCTGATTGCGGGGTTCCTTTCAGGGTTCTGTTTGCTGGCCCTTGAGGTTGTCTGGTTCCGTTTTCTCCTGCTCTTTGTCTTTGGCAGCATGGTCGCGTTCGGTTTGATGCTAGCGGTGGTGCTGGCCGGCATTGCGCTGGGAGGACTCTCCGCCGCTCAATGGCTACGCCGCCGGCCGACTGCCTCCCGCATCAGCGCGCTGATCGCCATGATGGCCGGGCTGGCCTGTATTGGCTCTTACGCCGTGTTTCCATTGGTCATCCGCCCGCTCGAATCTCACGGGATCGATCAACCAATTGAGATGCTCTATGTCAGTCTTCCGCTCATGTTTCCCGTCTCCTTTCTGTCGGGAATATTCTTCACGCTGATCGGTTCGGCCTTGCGAGAACACATGGCGTCGGACGCGGAAACCACTGGTGCGTTGACGTTGGTTAATACCATTGGCGCGGCGCTTGGATCCTTGACGGGTGGATTTCTGCTGCTTCCTGTGTTGGGGATGGAAAAATCATTCTTCTTCATTTCGGTCCTGTACGGTGTCATCGGAGGACTGTTGTTCCTAGGCTCTCCTGTTCCGAGACGCAAGGCCTCTCTGAGCCTCGCCATATATTTCGTGGGTGTGGCACTTTTTCCCTTTGGATCGATGGAAACACGTCTGCTGGAGGTTCCGGTGTTGCGAGCATTCCATGCCAATTCGGCTGTTCGAGTGGCCGGGGTTCGAGAAGGGTTGACCGAGACGATCATCTACACTGAAACGCAGATGCTGAAACGGCCGCTTTACTACACCATGCTGACCAATGATCACGCGATGTCCGGAACGGAATTGTCGGCTCGCCGGTACATGAAACTCTTTGTCTACTGGCCGATGGCGGTTCACCCGCACCTGAAGCATGCCCTGCTGATTGCCTATGGTGTGGGGAACACGGCGAAAGCGATGACCGATTCGAAGAGCCTTGAGACCATTGATGTCGTGGACCTCTCCCGCGACGTGTTGGAGATGAACCGAATCGTCTATCCGCGTCCCACTGATCTGCCGCTCCATGATCCGCGGGTGCATGTCCACATTGAGGATGGACGCTACTTTCTCCAGACGACTGATCAGCGCTTCGATCTGATCACGTCAGAACCGCCGCCTCCCGGGTATGCCGGAGTTGAAAATCTCTATACGCGTGAATATTTTCAACTCATTCACGATCGACTGGCCGAAGGAGGCATGGTCACCTACTGGCTGCCGCTTCATTCTCTGCGCGATATCAGTACGAAGGCCATTCTCCGGGGATTTTGTGATGTCTTCGAGGACTGCTCGCTCTGGAACGGAATGGGATCGAGCTTAATGATGGTGGGGACCCGGGGGGCCCGGGGGCCCGTGACGGAGGAACAGTTCACGCAGCAGTGGAGGGACCCGATCGTGGCCGGCGAGATGGAGCGGTTGGGGTTTGAACGGCCGGAACAACTAGGCGCGCTCTTTATCGGGGATGCGGATTACTTGAAGGGGATCTATACGAATTCCCCGCCATTGGTCGACGATTATCCGAGGAGGATTGAGGCCGTTTTGGGGTCTCAATCTGAAATGGACCGGCTGTACCGAAGCTTTACCGATGTGGCCGCGGCTCGAACGCGGTTTCAGACGAGTCCATTGACTACACGCCTGTGGCCGGAGCGACTCCGGGAGGCATCGCTGCCCTATTTTCAGTTTCAGGGCATCATCAACATCCATGGGTGGAATACAAAAACCCCGCAGCAGCCCGATATCGAGGACATTCACACGCTCCTCACCCAAACCACATTGACGGAACCGGTTCTCTGGTTGTTAGGCAGCGATGCGGATATTCAAGGCCTCCTGGCCGGGGCGGACCAATCGGAGCTGGTTCAGCCCCGGGTGCAGTATCATCTCGGAGTTCACGACGTGGCGGAGCACAAGTATCTGGAGGCCATCGAACCACTGCGCCGCAGCGAGGTGGCGCCGGAACACCGGGCTCAGGCGTTTCGGCTTCGCATCTATGCCCTCTGCATGGCAGGGCAGACGAAACAGGCTCAACAATTGGTGCAGGAGCGTTTGTCACAGGTGATGAACGCTGAAGGCGTGAGGGCGGGCGCCTTAAATGAGGCCGCTCTACCCCCATTCTGGAGTTGGATGAAGACGACCTTTGGGATTAAACCTCTCGCAGGCATCTGACCGGACACGGCATGACGTACGAGGCACAACCACAATCGGCCTGTGCACATGACGAGTTTTCAGTCGAAGATGGTGGGCGATGCTGGTATCGAACCAGCGACCTCTTGCGTGTGAAGCAAGCGCTCTACCACTGAGCTAATCGCCCGTTTGGGATGAGCACGAGGAGTTGCAGTATACGACGGCGCTCATGTCAGGTCAACTGGCGAGCCTGACGTCCGCTTGAAAACAAATCCGTCCCCATTGTTCCTACAGCAGCGCCTCGATCTTGCGGCAGACGACATCCGGTTCGTCCACGCCGGCAAGCCGCTCCTGGGTGCCGTCGTTCAAATGCAACATCACGTCGCCGCAGCCCAGGAACCGGTCAAGGGGCCCCCGCTGCTCGCTGACCGATCTGATGGACGAGAGCGGGAATGACCGCTCGGTCTTCCCGAACAGCCTGTCCGATCGAACGACGGCCCGTCGCGTGACCCGGTAGCGAGTCGTCCGGCGCAGAAACAGGCCCAGGACGACCAAGAGCACCATGCCGGCCAACAGGACCGCCGCGCTCACCCGGTCATCCATCCAGAGCGAGAACAGGCCGCGGATGGCGATGACGGCGACAAAGAACCAGAGAAAGAAGTAGTGGCCCAGTGCGGGCCGTCCCTCCCAGACCGGCGGTTCGCCGTCACTCGATTGTTTCACGTTTCCTCTTCCCTTTTGTCATCATTCCGTGTATGAATATGGCGGCAAAACATCGCGCTATCACACGCCCGAGACTCGCCTCACAGGAGAAGACAATGGCCAAAGGCATGGGACACCAGAAAAATACCAAGAAGAAAGCCGCCAAAACGCTGATGGAAAAGCGCGCCGCCAAGGCCGCCAAAAAGGGGCGCTGAGCGTCGCCCGAGCTGTCTATCGATCATGCCGGTTCAACTCGGACGCGTCATGGCGTCCGGGGCGGTCGGCCTGTTCGTCAAGCCGCTCGCCAGACCTGATCTCCCTGCTGGGGCCCCATGCAAGACCGGCTCGCCGGTTTTCCTCCGCCACCATCCGCTGCCTCAACTTCGCCCCTTCACACCTCCTACGGCATCGGCTGGGTCACTTCAAACAGATCGTGGCCGAGCAGCGCCACATAGTCGATGGACAGCGTCTTGCCCCCTTGGAGCGGATCGTACCGGACCGGGCCGATGGCGTCGTATTCCGCCCCCGGACGGCCGTCCACCATGAGCCGTTGTTTGTAGTTCTGCGTCGCATAATAGATGAGGTGGCGGCTGTCCGGGCTGAAGCCGGCCGGGTAGACGTCGTCGAACGAAGGGCCCCGCGCGCCGTCGACGATCACAAACCGCCGCTTGTCCTTCTGCGCCGCATAGACGAACCGTTTGCTGTCGGGACTGAAGCTGAGATGGCCGACCAACTCGTAGTCGGGGCTCGGCTTGCCGTCGAAGACCACTTGGTACGCTCCCTTTCGTTCCCCAGCGTATGCGAAGTGACGGCCATCCGGGCTGAAAATCGGCATCCCGAGCAGGTGGTCGAACGGGGGACCGATGGTGCCGTCGTTGATCACGAATTGACGCGCCCCTTTCTTGTCGTCCACCCGGTAGGCCACATGCCGGCCGTCCTCGCTCAACACGGCGGGTGGTTGATAAGCGCCATCAAATACCGGTCCGGGCGTCCCATCCAGCAGCAGTTGCGTCCGGCCGCCATCGGCTCGGCGCAACCAGATGGCGTGCCGCCCATCGGAGCTGAAGACCAGCGATTTCGGGACATACGTCGCCGGATCGAGCGTCGCCAGCTTCTTCCCGTTCACATTGCCCGCGGCGGGCGGCTCCGTCCGCTCCATGCCCGACAGGATCGCCCAGCATGCCATCACAACGAGCGCCGTGGTCCAGCTCAGATACCGCCCTCTTCGTCTGATCTTCCCGATGACTGTCATTGGCGACCTCCCTGCTAAACGCCGGTTCACAACCAGGATGAACCCCGTGAGACTCGTCTGAGTCCAGACCCTCTCACCATCGTGCGAGTAGGATGAACGTCCATCGGGGAAATGGGCTCGGTCGGCCCCCAGCGGGCGTGGATCAGGCTCACGGGTATGAGTCATCTTATGCGCGTGCACGCCGTAACCCAAGAACAACCCGGTGAGGGATCGGGTCCACTCCTTCATCTGTCTTGCGCTTTTACCCCCCGACCCCTGAGGCTTTACCTCTAACATGATTGGTCCCGCGCCCTTCCCCACCGCCGCTCGGCAGATCATGAAACTGCGAGACGGTGCCATCAAGAATGATATCAGACCCTCTGATGGGATTCTTCAAACGGATCCCTTCAAACGACCGGCACCGGCTCAACGCCACATAGGTCTGTCCGTGCGCAAAGGCCCCGCGGCCCAAATCGATAATCACGTGATCAAACGTCTTCCCCTGACTCTTATGGACGGTGATCGCCCAGGCCAGCTTAATCGGATATTGGCGAAACGAGCCCGTCACCTTCGGTTCGATCCGGCCGTCGGTTTTGTCATATTCATATTCGATTTTATCCCAGGCCGACGGTTCCACCGTACAGACCACCCCGTCGAACGACACAGTAATTTCATCGCGAGTCAACGAGTGGACCACGCCCAGACTGCCATTGACCCACCGTTTGTTGGGATCATTCTTGACCATCATCACCTGCGCGCCCGGCTTGAGCGTTAATTGCCGGTCGGTCGGGCACGATTGTTCATCAAAGTTGCCGGTCACCTCGGCCTCAAAGGAACGGGCTTTCGCGCGCAACGCCTCCAACCGTTCAAGATTAATCTGCGAGGCAAGCCCGTTTGTGCTGGTGAGCGTGATCGCCAGCGCCCCTGTTCCCGACGGCGGAGGCGGCCCGCAGCGCTGATTGAGCCGCTGCAAATCGGCCAGCCGGACCTGATTGGTCCGGACCTTGTTCAGGAGCTCCACGAACCCGGAATCCCGTTGCCGGAAGACTTTCTTCAACTCGATTATCTCAAAAGCATGCTCGCTGAATACCTGGGCGTCGAAAAAGTAGGGGCTCTTGTACGTATCGATGAAATAGTCCCGTAATTCTCGGTCGACAATCGGCGGGAGCTGGTAGAGATCCCCGATCAGGATCACCTGCACCCCCCCGAAGGGCTCGTGCGGCCGCTTCCGGTTGAGCCGCAGCGAGTGATCGATCGCATCCATCACGTCGGCCCTGACCATCGAGACCTCGTCGATCACCACCGTCTCCAGCGCCGCAAAGAGCGCCTCCTTGCCGCGCACACGCCGGACGGCTTCCTCGGTCACCAGCCGGGGAGGAAACCGGAAGAAGGAATGAATCGT
>DATJYI010000050.1:0-12349 GCA_035499635.1 Nitrospiria bacterium
AGCTTGTCGATCTCCTTGTCCGCGTACTGCCACGTGTGGGTGCCGTCCGGACGCAATTCTACGCCCGCATCGATGTTCACGACCTTGAACGCGTAGCGGTCGAAATGAGGAATCTCGATGTACGGCGTGAAGGTCGGTACCCCGAGCGCGATCGTGTCGCCTCGGCGCAGCAGATGATTGAGCATCAGCGAATCGAAAATGTAGCACATCGCCGCTGTCCCGCCCTCGACCGCGAACAGGTCGAACCGGCCGGCGGGCGGCTTCCCGGCGCAGAGCTCCTGCGCGAGAAAGTCGTGCACGATCCGCTCGGTGCAGCGAAGCATCCGGTCCGGCACGGGATACATGCAGCCGATGATGCCCTCGGTCAGCTCATGCGCGAAGGTATCGGGATCGAAGCCCAGCGTCTTGGTCCCGTACTCGAAGGATGCCCCGAGCAGCTTGGCCCCGGGGGCGTCCTTGTGGGCGTCGAGAAACGTTTTGAAGCGGTTCGCGATCCCGTGCTTTTGCGGCATCCGGCCGGCGTCAGGTATGATGTCAAGACCGCGCCGCGAATCCCCGATGCCGAACTGGAGCAGGGTTCCAAAGGCTTCTCTCGGCGTGGTGCAGATCCAGTTCGGATTGCCGCGCCCGGCGTTCAACAACTGAACTTGACTCTCCCGTTCGGTCTCAGCCGCGAGCGAGATGAGTTTGTCCTTCAGCTCAAAGGGACTCAGTGTGAGCAACTTCCGCTGTTCCGCGCGGGAGGTGGATGGTTTCGAGGTCTTGGTCGCCATGATGCGGGTCTCCTTTTTTCACGTCAGGACAATAACAGCACGATCACCAATCCCCAGAGAATGAGCAGGGTGTTGCCCACGGCGTAGGTCACGGTATAGCCGAGCGCCGGCGTCTTGCTCTTGGCCGCTTCCTGGATCAGGCCGAGGGCGGCGGTCGTGGTTCGGGCGCCGGCGGCGGCACCCAGCGTGATGGCCGGGTGGAATTTGAAAACGTACTTGCCGAGCAGGACGCCGATCACCAGCGGGACCGTGGTCGTGATCACCCCGACGAGGAACAGAGCCAGACCGGCCTTTTGAAGTCCGACCACGAACGCCGGGCCGGAACTGATCCCGACCACGGCAATGAAGATGTTGAGCCCCACCGAATTCATGATCCAGAGGGCCGGTTCGGGCACGCGGCCGAAGGTCCGGTGGACGGAACGGAGCCAGCCGAAGACCAGCCCCGCCATAAGCGAGCCGCAGCTTGTGCTGAGACTCAAGGGAATGCCCCCGATGTGGATGGCCAGGGCGCCGACCAGACCGCCCAGGACGATCCCGCTTCCCACAAACACCATATCGGTCATGTTCGTTTGACGATCGGCATAGCCTATCTCAGCCGCCGCGCGCTCGACGCTGCGCTTGGGGCCCACGACCTGAAGAACGTCGCCGCGGTCGATCACCGTGCCCGGCGTCCACGGCATTTCCAGCCCCGATCGCGTCAACTTCCGGAGGAAGACGCCGCGGGCGGTGATGCGGCCGATCTCGGACTCCGCGAGTTCCCTGAGCGTTTTGCCGGCGATCGCCTTGTTGGTGACGACGATGTCCAGCATCTGGGCGGGAAAATCCAGCAGTTCCCGGTCGTCAACCTCCTCCCCGATGTTTCGCCCGCGTTGGATGAACAGTTCGGACCGGGCCAGGACCGCGACGGTGTCGCCGAGGTTGACGACGGAATCCGGCCGGGCCTCGGCAATCTGGCCGTCATGCCTGATCCGTTCGATGAAGACGCGCAGGTCCTGCGCGAGCGCCGCCGCTTCGAGCTCGGCGACGGTCCTGTTTGCCAGCCGCTCGTTCGTGACGCGGTAGGCGCGCACATCGAACCGGCGGGCCGCGGACGCGACGCCGGCTTCGTCCTCCCCCCCTTTCCCCATCTGCGCTTCGAGTTTTCTGCATTCGGCCGGGAGATCGACCCGAAGGATTTTGGGGCCGAGGGAGGCCAGCACCCACGCCGAGCCCGCCGTGCCGAAGATATAGGTCACCGCGTACGCGACCGGCATGACGTCGATCATCCGCTTCTTCTCCTCCGCCGAAATCGGCAGCCCGTTGATCGCGTCGGTGGCCACGCCGAGGACCGCGGAGATGGTCTGGGAGCCGGAGAGCAGACCGGCCGCCAGGCCGGCGTTGATGCCGAGCAGCTTCGCCACAATATACACCGTCAGCAGGGTCGCCACGCACTGGAGCACGGCGAAGATCACCTGCGGAAGGCCGTCGCTCTTGAGCCCCCGGACGAACTGCGGGCCGACGCCGTATCCGACGGCGAACAAAAACATCAGAAAGAAGACCGATTTCACGTTCGGCGAAATCGTGATCTGCATCTGGCCCACGATCACGCCCACCAGCAGCGTGCCGGTCACCGCGCCCAGCGAGAAACCGCCGAACTTGAGCCCGCCCACCCAATAGCCCAGGGCGAGCGTGAGAAAAATCGCCAGCTCCGGATATTGTCGAAACGTTTCAATCAGCCAATGCAGCATGGATCTTCTCGTTTAAAGGTCGCCGGCTCGGGCCCTGCGCCTGGCCAGAGCATCCGGCTTCAATAATTCCAGTCCCCTGGCGGCGTTGAAACCGTGAATCTCCTTTACGTCCAGCTTCCGCATAAACGCAATCGTCTCCTTCGTGATGACCTGGCCCGGCACCATGATCGGGAAACCCGGCGGATAGGGGATGACGAACTTGGCCGAGACCAGCGGGGGGCCGTTCTTCAGTCGATCATCGATCACGGTGCTGTCGAGTTTCACGTACTCACAGTTTGCGGCGTCGTAGGCCATGTAGTACGCGGCCCGGATGTGCCCCTCTTTGGTGCCGCTCTTCGGGTCATCGCGGAAGGCATCGTGAAACTGGCTGAAGTTCGGAAGAGCGGGCACGTCCTCCACCAGCGATTTCACCCGCGCCTCGAACGCCACTCGCTCCGCCGCTCCCCCCTCCCGCAGTCGCGTCTCGATCGCGCGCGCCATGTCGGCCAGGGCCTTGATGAGATGCGCCAGATCGCTGCGCGTGTTGTTGATGTTGATCTGGACCAGCACGCTGTTGCGCGACGTCTTGTTGATCTGGATGTCATAGTCGCTCGACAGGATGGTCTTGAACTGTGTCCCGTCGTAGCCGGCGTTGCCGCACAGGAGCGTGATGCGCGTCGGATCGAGGAAAAACTCGTCATCGTCGAGCGCCTCGATCGTGCCCGTCATGGTCCAGCCAGGGGCGCCATAATCCGCCATGCCCGACCGGCGGTATTCGGCCGGGATCATCTCCGCCGGCGTTGCGGCGCGGAAATATTTGGAAATGAGCGGATGGCTGTTGATCTCGCGCCGGATCTCGATCGCGAGCTGCGTGGCGCGTCCCACCAGTTCGTACCCCTCCAGCTCCATCTGCCGACGCGCCACGTCGATGGACGCAATGATCTGGAGATTGGGCGACGTCGACGTGTGAGTGAAGAAGGCCTCCTTGAAGGCCGCTTCGACGCGGTGAAAATCCTGATCGGCCACGACGATAATCGACCCCTGGCGCAGGCACGACATCGATTTATGGATCGAGTCGGTCTCGTAGACCCGTAACCGGACCGTGTCCGGATCGGGCAGCAGCGTCATCTCGAGCAGGCGCGGGTCCTTGGGGTCGAGCTCGCCCGTCCGCTTCTTGAACTGCTCATACCGCGCGCGGTAGTCCGGGTCGCCCATCATCGCCCGCAGATCGGCCGCCGCGCCCATCGCGGTTCTCCGCCGTAGAAACGGCGAAAAGCGGGCAAAGCCGAACCACGCCTCGTCCCAGAGAAAGATCAGATCCGGCTTGATGGCGAGGCACTCGAGCATCGTTCGCTTCACGTTGGCGACGTGGCCGTCGAACGTGCAGTTGGTGAGCACCAGCATCTTGGCCCGGTCGAGCTTGCCCTCCTCCTTGAGCCGCAGCAGGGCCTGCTTGATCGGTGTGATCGCGAGGCTGCCGTACATCGAATATTGCGTGAGCGGATAGGCATCGATGTAGAGGGGCTGCGCGCCGGTCAGCACCGCGCCATAGTGGTGCGACTTGTGGCAGTCGCGATCGATCAGCACAATGTCCCCGGGTTTGAGCAACGCCTGATGGACGATCTTGTTGGAGGTGGAGGTCCCGTTGGTGACAAAGAAGGCGCGGTCGCCGCCGAGCGCGCGCGCCGCGGCGTCCTGGGCGAGCTTGATGTTGCCGGTGGGCTCGAGGAGGCTGTCGAGACCGCCGGTGGTGGCCGAGGATTCCGCGAGGAAAAGGTTGACACCGTAAAATTCGCCCATGTCGCGGATCCAGTTTGACTTGAAGATCGACTTGCCGCGCGCCACCGGCAACGCATGGAACGTGCCGATCGGGCGCTGGGCGTAGCGTTTGAGGTTGTCGAAATAGGGCGTTGTGTAACGTTCCTTGACGCCTTCAAGGATGCTCAAATGAATCTCCATCGGCTCCTCGGCGCCGTAGAAGACGCGGCGGATCGGTGCCGCTTCATCGGACCCCGCCAGCTTGCCCACGTTGCGGTCGGTAATGAGAAACAGGTCCAGTTCGGGCCGCACCCTGAGGATCAGGCGCGCCAGGGTGGTGCCGAGATCGCCTGCGCGTATCGCGTCATCGATCGGCACGTGCCGTTGAAGTATCTCCCGCAGGACGGGCACCGCATACCGGGAGGCGAACCCGAAGCCGTCGCTGATCACGACCGACTGGAGGTTGAAGTTAAAAATGACGGCCAGCAGGGCGTCTTCCAGACTGCCGACGATCACCGGCTCGTAGATGAATTCGTCATGTTCCCGCCGCAGCCGCCGGAAGACCTCCCGAAGTTCCGGCCAGGTGGAGTGCTCACCCGGCGAGACCATGAGAATCTCAAAATAGGGGCGGCGGCTCTGCCCGCGACCGATGGCCGGCGGGAGAATGTCCGGCGCGTAGGCCTCGCCCTCGTCTTCAACTTTCCACGCCTCGGGATCATCCCGGTAGCTGTTCGCCAGCAGCGCGAAACTGATCCGCTGCACGAGGCGCACAAAGCCGGCCCAGTCACCGGTCATGAACCGGTCGCGCACCTGTTCCATGAGCCGGGGACCGGGGAACCCGCACAGATCCTCGATCGGCTCCATTGCCGCGAGGAGATCGGCGGTCTCCGATTTCATCCGGCCGGTCTGATCCGTGCCCGATCCCGCCAACGCCTTTGCGAGACGGTGCAGGCTGCGCCACCGGTCGACGCGGGCTTCCGAGGCCGAGAAAAATTCTCCGAGACCAATCTCAAGGGGCTTTGTCGCGTTGATTTGAGCCGCTGGTTTCATGACTCCCTCCCTCACCTATAGAGCGGCATCCGGCACCATTCGATCATCGGAGTCAGGATGGCATCGCCGGCCGTGTTTTCACCGAGCACCGTACGCCCCATCACCTGGAAGGACCGGCAAAACAGCGCAAGCCCGCCCGCGAACGGTAGCAAATCACGTGGACAATCGGTATTGGACTTTGGTCCAATAGGGGCCCTGTGTTGGACCATCTGATTTTTATCAACATCGACTCCATAAATGACTCTCTTTACTCTCCGGTTCAATTGCATCCGTGAGCAGAGGATTCAAATCTTGTGCCAAAGCGCACGTTTCGTCCTAACCCAATATTTTTCAATCGGACGGGCTGAAATTGACGCTTCGACGAACAGACCGGTGTGGCAAATGACAACAGGACTGAAAAACAGCTGGGGCAATTTGCCCCTTCCGACAATCATGGGATTGTGAGATCTATTTGATTCTATTGACCGCGCGGGTCGGTGACCGAAGGTGTGATGTTCGAATCAACCGGTGCCCGATTGCCCTCGACCACCACGGTCTGGGGGAGGATTAAGATCGGGATGATGAAAGTGAGCGCTGCCGCAATGAACGCGTCCGGCACGGTATCGAGGACAATCACGCGCGCCTCGATCAGCTTCTCCTGGGCGATGATCTCGGCCGGCATGGTGTTGTCCAGGGGAAACAATCCCCCCAGGATGAACCAGGTCCGGTATTCGCGCCGAACCTGGGCCGGCTGGCCGGGGGGCAGGAGTTTGACCGGCTCACCATGGGGCGCGTAGGTCTGAATCGTAAAACAACCCGCCGTCAGCAGCGACAACGACAGGCAGGCGGCCAGGATCGGCCGGTGACGATGGCGTTTCGATGGGCCCGTCACCCGGGATTCCCCTCGATGATCACGGTGCGGCGCACGAAGGAAAAATAGCAGGTCACCGTATTGATCACCGTATCCCAAAAGTTCTGCACCACGGTCACACGCACCTGCGTAAGGTGGTGTTCGCGGATGTCATTCAGGGTGCTGTTGTCAGAGAGCGGTTTGCCGCCCCACAAGGCAAACCAGATGTGCCGCTCGATTCTAATGGAGGCGGGTTGATCCTGATCGAGCATCGTGACGCTTGAGCCGGGCGGCACCTCGATGTGAATGGTCCCGCAGGCGGTCAAGAGGAGCAGTCCGACCGCCGCGATCGACCGGCGCCATGGGCCGGTTACACGGCCGCCCCATTCCTTCACGGGGAGAGCCCCCGCTTTTTGAGATCGGCGGCAATTGCGTTGGCGATCTCTTTGACCATGCTGGCGGCGCTGGTGGGATTAAAGGTCTCGCTGCGGGCGGCGTAGACCAGCTTGTCGTCGGCCAGAGAGTAAACGTTGGTTTCCACCTGCACGATCGTGTCGGTCTGCAAATAGCCAGGACTGTAGGCCATCGGATGGGCATAGCCCCAGTAGCTGCCGAATCCGCCGTAGGCCGGTGGATAGTTGCCGGGCACCCAACTGGTCTGTTTGTCCACGCCGATCATCCGCATGACCACCACGCCGTCCACACCGGCCTCCTGCAGCCGAGCCTTGACCCGGCCGGAATCCTCTTCGTCCGACTCGGACAGTAGCGAATAGGCGGGAACGGCCTGGGTGCGGGTGATGCGGGACACGAGCGTATCCTCAGCCGTCCGTCGGATCATGGGATCTCGGGACATCACAATAACGGCAATTTTCTTGAAGTGCTGGCCGGATTTTATGGATGGATCCAGCCAGGAATCCTGCAGGGTGGTCCCCGTGCAGGCCGTGAGTATCGTCAGAGTGACTGCGACGAGCATCCGATCAATCTTCATCTCTGCCTCACTCCTGCCCATTTGCGTCTGGGCGGTAGGGCTCCTCATGCGATATTTTGATCAGCTGCCCCGCCTCCAACGGCTTGTCGACAGGGATCTCATTGGCGACGGCGGTGTAGGCGGGCGTCCAGCCGTTGCCGGCGCGCCGGCCGAACTCCTCCAGCGTTTCGCCCGTCAGGGCCTCGGCGATCCGCAACCGCTTCACCGTCACCGAGTGGCGCTCCTCCGCGGTCATCGGCCGCAGGCTCATGGCCGTTTCTCTGAGCATCTGATGGTAACGCTCCGGCCCCAGACCGATCAACTGGTAGGTCATCGCCCCCATCCGCACCCAGAGAAAATAGATCGTCATCGGCTCCTTTCCGGTCTTGTCGGAGTAGGTGACCAGCTTGCCGTGCCAGTCGCCGAATTGGACGTCTTTCACTTCCACCGGCTCCACCTTCTGCTCCCGCTTCATGTCGTCGATAAGCGTCTGCGCCACCAGATCGGGATCGGCCTCCTTGCCCGCCAGTCCGATCACGGCCAGGCCGTCCTGCTTTTCAGCGAAGGCGCCGACGGCGCTGGGGGTATTGACCGTCTTCCATTTGTCTGGAAACGTAATGGTAAAATTCAGGTCGGGTTGCACAAACTGCCGCCCCTTGAACAGGCCCTGCGCCGGGTCCTCTTCGAGCACCAGTCCGTTCAGACGGTTCAGAAATGCCCGCCGGCCGTCGGCAATCGGCGGCACTTTCTTCCAATGCAGCTCAGCCGCCTCCTGATCGATCTCCTTGATCCGAGACGGCGTCATCGGATGGGAGGCGAAAAAGCTGAACTTCTCTGCCTTGCCGGTCTGCTCCTTCTGCGCCTGTTCCAGTTGTAACAGCATCGTGGCGAGCGCCTTCGGATCGTAGCCCGATGCCGCGGCCAGTTTGATGCCCAGTTCGTCCGCCTGGCTCTCCTGGCCCCGGCTGTAGGAGGACAGGTAGACCGTGCCCATCAGATTGACCGGCGCATTGATGAGCGCGCCGATATTCTCGCTGACCACGCCCCCCACGATCCGCCCCGGCAGCGTCAGCAGCCGAGGCAGAATGCCTTTTCGGGACTGCCGGACCGAATGGCGCTCGTGGACATGGATGATTTCGTGGCCCATGACGCCGGCCAACTCGTCCTCCGAATTGGCCAACGACAGCAAACCGCGCGAGAAATAGATATACCCGCCGGGCGCGGCGAACGCATTGGGCTCCTGCTGATCCACGATGTTGAACACAAACTGAAATTGACGCTCCTCGAGATGGTCGACGAGCCGGTTACCGATGGCCCGGACATACTCCCCGGTCACGGGCGTCTCGTACAACCCGATCTGCTCGTTCACCTGTTTGGCGGTCTGCTTGCCCAGCTCCTTGTCGAGCTCGATGGGCGTTAGCGCCAGCGGCAGGCAGCCGCCGAGCAGCACCACACCAGCCATCAAGAGGCGCCTCGGCGTGACACGACGAACCAGTATCATGACAGAATTCACTGTTCCTCCTTGCGGGGGGTGGTCTTTTCAATCGACGCCAGATGGGCCAGAAGTATCCGCCGCACCTCTTCGATGACCAGCGGATTGCCCTGGCACGAATGCTGGTCGCGGACGATGAATTCGGATTCCACCCCATCCAGATGAGCGCTCGTATATTGCACCACGCCGTCATTTCCCTTCGTGGGATCCCCCTCGCCCAGGACCGCAATGATTGAGTGTGCCTTGATCCCTGGTGCCACCGGAATGGCGGCCAGCACCTTGAGGACCGGATTGTCCGGCGACATGCTGTCCACGCTGGTCAGCGTTTGCAAGCGAAGCTCGGATGGCAGATCCAGTTGCGTCATTACCCGGAAATAGGTCGCCGGATTGGTCGTCAGGATATCGCCCGGCAGCGTCACCATCCGCCGGAGGATGTTCCGAACCCAGGAGCTCGCCCTGAAGCTGCCTCGATGCGGCGTGGAAATAAAGATGACCCGCTTGACGAACGGGAGCGCCCGAATATAAAAATCCCGTTGCAATTCCTTCTTGACCCCTGGATCCACGTCCAGGTCTTTGAGGCTCACGTTGGTGATCGCCCGCCAGAGCGTGTCGCCGGTATTGACCACGCTCATCTTCGCCAGCAGCCCCCCCTGGCTGTGACCGACCAGCACCATCTCATGCAACGCGGGATCGGTCCCCTTCGGGTCGAGTCGCGCCACCGTTGCGGTGAGGATCTCGCGCATGTCGGCGGCCGAGATCGGGGTCCGAACGCTGCTGTTGTACATGAAAAACCAGAACTGGTAACGGTCGCGCAGCACCGGGTCGGAATAGAGCGTATTGAACATTTCCGCCCACCAGAGCGGGCTGCTCGCCGTGCCATGGATGAAGACAACCGGAATCCGGCCGGGCGAGTAGGGCTGGATCATGATCAGCCTCGGCTGCTCTTTCAACCCGAACAGGAACCGCCGGGGCCCCAGTTGACTCCAAAGGGAGGCGTCATTGAGTCTGTACGCAAGCGGCGTTGTGGTGTCGTTTTCCAGCGGGACCTGTTCGCCGCCGACCCTGATCGTCGTGTCGTGATAGCCCGAACGGATTTCCAGGGTCGCGCTGGCGTTCTTATCGCTCAAATTCTGAAGCGTCCCGTTGACGCGCAGAAAGGCGGCCAGCGGCATGATGGGCCCGGTGGGATTTTCCGCCGTCTTCTTGCGCACCCCGATCAGCGGCACGCCGAGGCCGGGCGTCCGGTTCCGGATGCTGAGACCATAGACGGTATAATCATCTGATGGCAGGAACGTGGTGAACTCCTCCAGCGGCCACGGCAGCGACTTCGCGTCGATCGAAATCGCCACGTCTCCGACGGGAAGGCGGCGGAGGGCGCTCTGAAACTCCAGCCGGCCGTCCGGTCCGGTGGCCAGCCCCTTGCCCAGCGCCAGATTGTACAGGTCGGCGGCGATCTGGAACCGGTGATCGTAGGGATCGGTCGGCTCATCGCCGGCGGGGCCAAAGAGATAGAAATAGGCATAGATGGCCGCCATCAAATAATAGTCGGTGGCGCCCGTCGGACGGCCGTTGATCGTCACGTGTTGCTCCAGCTGCTTGCCGTATAAGAAGCTCGTTTCCGCCAGGGCGAAGCGCAGATCGCGCCGGGTGTCATGCAACGCCTTGTCGTGCAGGAGGCTGATCACCGTGGCCGGATCCTGGTTAAACCGGTCCAGCAGGTTGAAGCGATGCAGGACGGTTTTTGTCTGAGGACTGAGTGTGGTCCCGGTCAGCGCCGTGGCGTTGATGGTCAGATAGGCCTGCTGGATCCCCGCCTTCGTGACGCCGACCGGCGTCGCGCAGCCGGCCAGGAAGAGGGCCGGCAGCAGGATCAACAGGGTCAGCCGGTTGATGACACCGGCTCGATTCAGACGGTCACACACACCCTTCATGGACAAGACGGCACTCCTTCCTCAACGTTAAAAACCAGGCAACCCCTCACGGATCAGCCGTGAGAAGTCAGGATCGTGGTCCGCAGCCTGGGCGCGCGAATTGATCAGGCTTCTCTTCTGCAACTCTGGAAACGGCAGGCTCGTATCCAGCCGCCCCTGTTCATACAGATACTGGGGCACATACCCGCTCAACAGAATCTTCCAGGAAAAGGGCAGATGCCGGGGGTTGATCCGGCTGTTCTGCCAGATGGCGGTCGTGCAGTTGGTGGTCGCCGTGTTGTAAAACTCCGGGTGCGTCTTCAGATCATTAATCTCTTCCATATATTCTAAGAACAGACGGCGGGCATTCTCAATGGGGCCCTGAAGACGATAGAGGTGAACCTCCTCGGGCGGGTTGTGGCGGTAGTTGGTGCGCAGGCGGATGACGTCGCGCTCATCAGCGACCACATAATAAAGCTCATACTGCTTGAAAAAGCCCTTGATCGTCGAATAGTCCTCCCCACGCTCCTTGCGCGTCTCAATGGAGAAGGCCAAGTGGTCCCCGCCTCCAAAGTCGAAGCTCAGGAAGGTATGCGCGATCGCGGGCCCCATCCAGTAGACGGCAATCAGGTCTACAGCCTTCAGGTTCCGAAGATCGAACATTTTATCGTAATAAGCGGGCGTGTAGTCCGTTTCGGTCCGGTAGTCGAAATCGCGGATGTGATGGACGGTGACCAGATCGCCGTTGATGTCGGCGTAGGGCAGAACCGCGACATCCGTCTGCCAGACGCGGTCGTTGGACGGCCTGATCGTGTTCCACCATGCCATGAGCGCGGCAAAAAGCAGGGCATACCCCACCAAGGCCCGCCACCGCCACCGGCGCACGCCAAGCGCGCCAAGCGCAGCGAGCGCGCAGACGCCGAAGAGCACGGCCGCCGCCAGATGGATCGGCGAGCCTTCGGGTCCGGAATAATAGATGGCGAGCGCGCCCCAGGCGGCCGTCCCGATCAGGAGGAGTCCGAGCAGGCACAGCAGCGCGCCGGCGGCCATGCGCCGGATCACCCCCTTCATCTTTTTCGCCATGTGAAGACCAGCCTCCAGATCAACCGCCGGTTGACCGATCAACCACGCCGGTCGGCGGCTCGGCGGGCGGGCTGTACCACTGCTCCTTCGGCACCACCTTGGGCTGGGCCGGATCGGCCCTGTACGCCGGCGTCATGATCTGCACACCGTACTCATTGAAGACATCGAGGACGTTCCGGTGCAAGGCGGTGTAGAGCTCCAACATCGACTGCGGCTGGTCGCAATAGACGTTCAGCTCGTACGTGACGCAGAAATCGTCCAGCGACTGCTGCAAGACGAACGGGGCCGGCTCCGTGAGCAGCCCCGCCGTCCGGCCGGCCGCCTGCAGCAGCATCGCCTCGACCTGGCGCCACGGCGTCTCATAGCCGATGCCGACCGTGGTGTGCAGGATCAGACCGCGCTCGCGCGCCAGGGAGCTGTAGTTGACCACGTGGCTGTTGATGATCATCGAGTTGGGCAGGATGATCTCCTCGTTTTTGAGCGAGCGCAGGCGCGTCACCTGCGCCCGCATCTGCAGCACGTCGCCGATGCGGTCATCAATCCGGATGCGATCGCCGACCTTGAAGGCCCGCCGGTAGATCAGGGTATAGCCCGCCACAAAGTTGGCGACCACCGCGGAGGAGCCCAGCGACAACATCAAGCCCAGGAAGATCGACACGCCCTTGAAAGCCGCCGAACTCGAGCCGGGGATGTAGGGATAGGCCACCACCACGGCGAACGCAATCACCAGCAGGCGCACGACCCGGAAGGTCGGCTCGGCCCACGCGGGATCGAAGTTCGA
>DATJYI010000051.1:0-8500 GCA_035499635.1 Nitrospiria bacterium
CCGCATTCAATCGCGATCCCGCTCTTGCGAACACGTCTGTCCACCTCGTACAATGAATCATATCTGCAATGATCAAAGGGGATAAGGAGCACGGCGGCATGGAACAGAACAAGCGGCAATTGGCAGTGCGCTATTTTCAGCAGGCCTATGAGCTGCAGATGAAGGGGCAACTTGACGAGGCGATCCAGTATTACAAGTTGTCCATCGACACCTGCCCGACTTCTGAAGCCTACACGTTTCTCGGCTGGACCTACAGCTTTCTCGGACGGCTGGATGACGCCATCGATCAGTGCTACAAAGCGATTCAGGTCGATCCCGAGTTCGGCAATCCCTATAATGATATCGGCGCCTACCTGATCGAAAAGGGGCAGTTGGACGACGCGGTGCCCTGGCTCAAACGGGCGATCACGGCCAAGCGCTACGCCAGTTATGAATTTGCCCATATGAATTTGGGCCGGGTCTATGAGCAACAGGGCGACTGGCAGCAGGCCATCACCTCCTACCGGCAGGCGCTGAGCGCCAATCCCAACTACGCGCTTGCCGCGCGCGCGCTCAAACGAGTCCAAGCCCTGCTCAACTGAAGGAGCGTTTTCCATGGACGGCGATGGCGACGCCTCACCCAGTGCAACCGTCTCCCTGCCGTTGACGGACGAGCACCGGCGCCTGCAGGCCCGTTGGACGACCGTGGCCGGCCGGGACATTCCCGACCACTACGGCGACCCGCTTGCCGAGCATCGTGCAGTACGCGAACGGGCCGGTGCGGCCGACTTGTCGGCGCGAGGATTGCTACGCGTCACAGGGCCCGACCGGGCGAAATACCTGCATAGCATTCTGACCAACGACATTCTGGCTCTGGCGCCGGGCCAGGGCTGCTACGCGGCGCTGCTCGACGTGAAAGGCCACCTGCAGGCGGATATGCGGCTGTTCGCCCTGGAAGATGCCCTGCTGATCGATCTCGATCCGGCGCTGATCGCCGCGACCGTCCCGGTGCTCAATCGCTACATTGTCATCTACAAAGTCAAGCTGGAGGAGATTGCCGCTCAACTGCTTCATCTGGCGTTGTGGGGCCCGAAATCCGGAGACTGGCTGAACGCCATGTTCGGCCGATCACTGCCGCCGATACCGGACTATCATCACGTCAGATGGGAGTGGCGGAACGCTCCGATTGAGGTGATTCGGCTGTCGGAAACGGGCGAAGAGGGCGCGCATCTGCTCGTCCCTTCGGAGATTGGCGCCCCGTTCTGGCATGCCCTCATGGAAGCCGGCCGGCCGATTGGCGCCGTGCCCGTCGGCGCCCGGGCGGTGGAATCGCTTCGGGTCGAGGCCGGCGTGCCCCGATTCGGCGCCGAGCTGGATCCGGCTCATTTTCCCGCCGAAGCCGGTCTCGAGCAGGCGGTCAGCTACACCAAGGGCTGCTATCTCGGGCAGGAAACCACCATGCGGATCAAAACACAGGGCTCGGTCAATCGCAGACTGGTCGGATTATTGATCGAGGCCACTGCGCTGCCGGCGCCAGGCTCGCCGCTCTTCGCGCAGGGGCAGAAGGTGGGAACGATCACCAGCGCGCTGGATTCCCCGACGCTCAGGCGACGGATCGCGCTCGGCTACGCCCAGAAGGGTTTCTTCGACAACGGCACCGTGCTCACTCTTGCCGACCAGGGCCGGGCGACCGTCACCCCCCTGCCGTTCTACCGCAGATAGCCGTATCGTCCGGGCGGTCAGAGGGATGACTTTTCCCTCGATCCGAGCGCCCGCAGTCAGCGGATCAACCGCGCGCGGTCCGGGTTCCGGTCGATGTCGCGCAGACGCTGCACCGGTAATCGAACAGATTCCCGTCGGGCAGCACCAGCAGCAGATGCTCCCTCACCGGCGTTGCCCTCTGGCATTTGGGACAGTAGAGTGACGCGGCGGTCAATGCGCCGAACTGGGCCGGCGGAGCGGCCGCCCTCGCAGAGACGAATCCCTTCGGATCGTGCGGTCCATGCTGACCCGATGGCCGACGGGGAGGAGGCATACGCATGCGTGCCATGACAAGATTGTACTGAAATCTGCAGACGGCGGCAAGCACCCGCCTCTTGGAAATCCCCCCCTCCTTTGATATCGTACCGCCTATGCTGTGTGTCACGCGGTCGGTTCCATTCCGGCCCCTGCCGGTCGCCCTGCTGATCTCGCTGTCGCTCGGAGCCTGTCTGGGCGGACAACCGGCCGTCAGTCCTGAATTCCTCGCCCCGCCCGCGCTTCAACCCCGTCATCATGAGCTGCACGTTTCGCTCAATCCGTCCGCACACGAGCTGACCGCGGAGGACCGGATCACGCTCACCGCGTCCCCGTCATCCAATGCAACCACGGCGTTTTACCTGGACGATCATCTGACGGTGGAGCATATCTCGATGATGGTCGGGACCGGTCTGCGGGACGTGCCGTTCCATCGCGGGAGAGCCCGCCTGCCCCGCTCGCCCTTCGCCCGTCAACGATTTGCGATATTTGCGGAGATGACGCGCTACGAAGTGGACCTGCCGGCTGGCGGGGGCGCCGGCCAGCCCCTGCGGCTCGCCGTTCAGTACAACGGCCGCTGGCCGGACACGCCCGCTCACGACGAGCCCGTCAACGCGCACGGGGCGCAATTGACCGGCGATGACGGATGGTATCCCCTCTGGCCCGACGCGCTCTATACCTTCGATCTGACGGCCGAGCACCCCGCGGACTGGGAGGCGGTGAGCGCGGGCCGGCAGACGTCCCGAACCATGTCGTCCGGCCGAATCACGACGGCCTGGTCGACGGCGCAGCCGGGCGAGACGATTGATCTGATCGCCGGACCCTATCGGGTCTCAGAGCGGCGGATCAACGACATCGCGCTGTCGACCTATCTGTTCGCCGACGAGTCCGGACTTGCCCCCGTCTATCTGGACGCGGCGGCGAACTACCTCGCGCGCTACAGCCGCCTGCTGGGGCCCTATCCGTTTTCAAAGCTGGCTGTCGTCGAAACGCCCGCACCCATCGGGGCCTCGACACCGTCGCTCGTGCTGTTGGGCCGGTCGCTCATTCGGCGCCACTACATCCAGCCGTATGCCCTCGGCCACGAGATCGTCCACTCCTGGTTCGGCAACAGCGTGATGGCCGACGACTCCGAGGGCAACTGGACTGAGGCGTTGACAACCTACGTGGCCAACTATGACACGGTGGCCGATCAGCAGGGCGAGCCGGCCGCCCGGGACCTGCGGGTCAAGATGCTCTGGCAGTACGCCGCGCAAGTCCCGCCCGGGCGTGATTTTCCCCTGATGCGTTTTTTATACAATGATAGCCAGACCGACGCGGCGGTCGGTTATCAAAAAGGCGCCTTCATCTTCTATCAGTTGAGTCAGATGCTGGGCGAAGAGGACTTCTACAGCGCGTTGCGGGATCTCACCGAACGGTATCGGGGTAAACGGGCGAACTGGAATGATCTGCGGCTGTTGTTCGAAGGCCGGTTGGGCCGGCCGCTTGACTGGTTCTTCCGCCAATGGGTCGTGCGGGCCGGCGCGCCGCAGCTGACGATCGACTCGGTCACCATGACGCCGCTGCCACCGGACCCGACGGACCCAAGCCTTTCTGCCGGACAGACGGTGGCGGTGACGCTCCGGCAGTCGCCCCCCCTCTTTCGCATACCGGTCGTCGTGCAGGTTGAAACCAACAACCGGGTGCTGGAGAAAATCATCTGGATGGACAGGGAGCGGGCGGAAATCGACACCGCCACGGCGGCGCCGCCGCTGCGCGTGTCGGTGGATCCCGACGTGCGGCTGTTCCGGCGGCTTGAGCGTGAAGAGCTGCCGCCCATGCTGAATCTCACCCTGACGGAGTCGTCGTTCACCGTCATTTCACCCGAACGGGCGGGGCCGGAGCTGGCGCGCGCCTATCAGGCCATCGCCGACGGCGCGCGCCAACGGCACGACGCCGAGGCCGGACGGCCGACGCCGGACAGCCATGATCGTGATACGTCCATGGCCGCCTGGCTGATTCTCGGAGGCCCAGACGACAATCAGGCCGCGGCTGATCTGGCGCGCCAGACGGCCGTCGGCTCCTCGCCGCGATTGCCGCCGGGCGTCCGGATCGAAGCTAAGCGCTTTACGATCGGCGGCCGAAGCTATAACGGCACAGGCCACGCCCTGCTGCTCTCCTTCCGCGATCCGGCCAGACAGAACAGACCCGTCACGCTGTTCTACGGTCTGTCCGCCGACGCCGTCACGCCGCTGACCCCGCTGCTCTTCTACCACGGATGGGACAGCTACATCGTCTTTGACAACGGGCACGCCGTCGACACCGGTCAGTTCCCGGCGGCGCGCGCTCCGCTCGTCTGGACGCCGCCGCAACCAGCCGCGCAGCCGTCTGCGACCCCGCCCGCATCCGAGGCTCCAGAACGGGCCGTCCCGTGACGCTTTGCGTACGCGTCCCCATCTTTTTGGCGGCATTGATCGCGTCATCCGCCCTCTGGTCATCGGACTCGTGGCAGGCACCCGTCCCGCAGGGCCCGGCTCCCTTGACGCCGGCGTCGGCTCATGTCGTCACGATTGCGGGCAGCGGACAGCGTGGCCGTGAGGACGGCCAGGGCGAACTGGCGCGGTTCAACTGGCCGACCGGCGTGGCCGTCGGAGCGGATTGGACTGTCTATGCGGCCGATTACGCCAACCATCTGATCCGCAAGATCAGCCCAGACGGTCTCGTCGCCACTTTGGCGGGCGACGGCGAGCCGGGTTGGCGCGACGGGACCGCGTCCGACGCGCAATTCAACGGACCTGACGGTATTGCGCTCGCTCAGTCGGGCGATCTTTACGTGGCCGACGCCGATAATCGCAGAATTCGCAAGATCACGCCGGACGGCACGGTGACCACCGTGGCCGGAGACGGACAACCCGGAGCGCGGGACGGGCCTGCCCTGACGGCGCGTTTTCTGTATCCCACCGGTGTTGCCGTCGACCAGTCGGGGACGCTCTATGTGGCCGATCGCGGAGGGCACACGATCAGAACAATCTCCCCCCGGGGCGTGGTCAGCACACTGGCGGGCAACGGCCGGCCCGGCTATACTGATGGCATGGGCACCACCGCGCAATTTCACGATCCGATGTCAGTGGCGGTCGACCGGTCGGGCCGGCTGTTCGTCACCGATTCGGGCAGTCACGCCATCCGCATGATCACACCCCAGGGCCTCGTAAGCACCCTGGCCGGTTCGCCCCAGGCCGGAGCGGTCGATGGAGCGGGCCGCGCCGCGCGCTTCAGTTGGCCGACGGGGCTGGCGCTCGATGAAGCGGGCAATCTCTACGTGGCGGATTCCAACAACGCCCTGATCCGCCAGATCACGCCCGACGGGGCGGTGGTCACCCTGGCGGGCCTCGGCCGTCCCGGTTCGGAGGACGGCCCCGGCGGCATGGCGGGCTTTCATTTTCCCACGGGTGTGGCCGTGGACCGGGAGGGGGATGTATATATCGCCGATTCGGCGAATAATATGATCCGCCGGATCAGTCCCGGCCTTCGGCTGTTCACGGCCTGTTGTGATGGGACCGCTCACACAACCGCGTTGCACGGCGGCGATCGAACATATTATACTGAACCAAGAGGGCTTCTCCCGTGAAAGACGAACTCGAAATATTGAAAGGGCAGCAGGTCGAGGTCATCTACAACGGCGTCCTCTATCGGGGCCGGTTGATGGGTGCGACGGAAGACGAAATCAATCTGCAAACCGGCACCGACTGGGTGATGCTCCCCCTGGATGGGATTACCACAGTCAGACAAGCCAAACCCCGATAAGGGGAGTTGCCATGCCCGATGCCTGGCCAGACGACTCACCGTTGCATCGAGCCGACCCGGCCTCAACCGACATAGCCCCGCCGATCCAATCCGGACCCGCGCCTGACGCATCGATACACAATCAACGGCACCGCATGCCGGTGTTCGCGTCAAGCGACGACAACGATGCCCGCGTCGCGTCCGACCTCCAGGCGCCGATTAAATGGCGCCTGCCGTTGTTGCTCTTTCTGCTGACGGGGCTGACGACCCTTATGGCGGGGGCGTTGCTCATCCACGTCAATCCGTTTTCATCACCCCTGGCGATTCTGGCCGGCGCGCCCTTTTCGGTCACGCTGTTGGCGATCCTTCTCGTGCATGAAATGGGCCATTATCTGACTGCGCGCCACTACAAGATTCAGGCGACGCTGCCCTACTTCATTCCCGCCCCCCCGCTGCTGTTCATCATCGGCACCTTCGGCGCCTTCATCCGGATGCAATCGCCGATTGTGGAGCGCAAAGCGCTGTTGGAAGTTGGCGCCGCGGGGCCGATTGCGGGGTTTCTCGTTGCCGTCCCCGCCACCATCATCGGGCTCCACTGGTCCACGATCGACAGCCATGGCATTGGCGGACCGATGGTGCTAGGTGAACCGCTCCTCTTGCATCTGCTCAGGCACTGGGTGCTGGCGTCGGCTCCGCCCGGGGCCAATATCCTGCTGCACCCCGTCGCCCTGGCGGGCTGGTTCGGGCTGTTCGTCACCTCGTTGAACCTGCTGCCGATCGGCCAGTTGGACGGCGGCCACATCGGCTATGCCGTCTTCGGCGAACGGCAGCGGTACATCTCGCTGACAATGGTCGGCATCCTGATCGGGCTGGGGCTTCTGGGCTGGAAGGGCTGGCTCCTCTGGGCGATGCTCGCGGCCGTGATCGGCGTTGGCCACCCTCCGATCGTCGATGCCCACGTGCCGTTGACCCGCCGCCAGCGGGTCATCGCCTGGCTCTCGCTCATCATCTTCCTCGTCACATTCATACCGTCACCCATTTCAATTCTGTCGGACTAACCGATTTTCGGGATCATTCGGGAGAGCTGGCTCCCTCACCGGCGGACGCCTCCGCCGTCGCCGCCCGCACGTCGAGCCGGCTCAACAGGAGCAGGCCGGCGATGAAAAACACAATGAGCGACATCAGGGCGAACCGGTAACTGCCGGTGAACTGAAGCGACAGACCGAAGAGCAGCGGCCCCAGCCAGCTCGTGCCCCGCTCGCTGATTTCATAGAGGCTGAAATATTCCGCCTCCCGCCCCTTGGGGATCATCAGGGAGTAGAGCGACCGGCTCAACGCCTGACTCCCTCCCAGAACCACCGCGATCACAGCTGCCAGCATAAAGAACTGAAATTCCGTCCGCAGCCAGGCATAGGCGTAGATGAGCGCCCCGCTCCAGATCAGCAGACTCGCCAGAATCGCCCGCTGGGCGCCGGCCGCCCGCGCGACGTAGTTGAATCCGATCGCCCCAGCGAATGCGACGAATTGCACCATGAGAATCACCTGGCTCAATGTCGTCAGGGACAGTTTGAGCTCCTCCTGGCCGAACTCCGTGGACAAGGTGATCACGGCCTGAATGCCGTCGTTGTAGAGCAGGTAGGCCGACAGAAAGAGCAGCGTTTGAGGGCGCGTCATCACCATCCCGACCGTTCCGCGGAGTTGCCGGAAGCCGACGGTCAGGTAGTGAGCCCCGCGCGGAAGTGTCCGGATCGGCTGGCGGGTTCGAAGCGCGGCCAGCGGAATGATCGAGAAGAGCCCCCACCAGACACCGGCCGACGCCAGATTGATGCGCACGGCGTGACCGGTATCAAGACCGAAGTCGGCCGCCCTGGCCATGAGCACCAAGTTCAACAACAGCAGCAGGCCGCCACCCAGATAGCCGAGCGCCCATCCCTTCGATGAAACGTCATCGCGCTCCTCCGGCCGGGCAATCTCCGGGAGAAATGCGTTGTAGATGACAACCGATGCACCGAAACTGAGGTTCGCGATCAGAAAGAGCAGGCCGCCCAGCAGATAGTTCGTCCCGTGCAGGAAATAGAGCCCCACCGTCGCCGAGACACCGAGATAGGCGAAGAACCCCAGCAGTTGCTTCTTCCGGTGCGAGTAATCGGCAATGGCGCCCAACACGGGCAGGAAGAGCACCTGCAGCACCACCGAGAGCGACACCACGTAGGGGAAGAAGGAGCCGGCGTTGACGCGGAGACCGAAGGGATGAACCAGGCCGTCGGCGCCGGCCGCAGTCTTGGTGATCGTCGTCAGGTAGGGACCGAGAAAAACGGTGACGACCGTCGAGGAAAAGGCCGAGTTGGCCCAGTCGTAAAAATACCAGCCGGTCTGTTCCGCTCGCGCATCGCCCTCGCTCAAGCGGGGGAAGCGATGCTCACGCCCCACCGCGGTCATTTTATGTGGGGGCCGCGCGGAAACATTGCACCATCCTCCATGCTCCCACACCCCGGCCGTCGCCGTATGCGCGTTTGCCTCACGCTTACCCGGTCTCAGGACCCAGCTGTTCGCCGTTGCAATCGGGGCAGAGAAACTCCCCGTCCACGAACTTCATCGGCTCACCGCAGAAGGGACAGTCTGGCGGGTTCCGCGGCGGCACGACGAACGGAGGCAACTCCGGCCCTTCATCGATCACGTCATCGCTCATACCGGCCGGTCCCGTTCCCCGTTGCGATCCGGCTCTTCGACCATGCGAGGATCA
>DATJYI010000052.1:0-5516 GCA_035499635.1 Nitrospiria bacterium
GTATAATGTCGCGCGCATGCTGGAGCGCGACGATTTCCGGACGCGCTTCGAGGCCCACCGGCCGATCGGCCTGCACGAGTTCCTCTATCCGCTGATTCAGGGCTACGATTCTGTGATGCTGCGCGCGGATATCGAGCTGGGCGGGACGGATCAAAAATTCAACCTGCTGGTTGGCCGGGAGCTGCAAAAACCGACTGGCCAGCCGCCGCAGCTCGTCATCACGATGCCGTTGCTGGAGGGGACCGACGGCGTCCGGAAAATGAGCAAGAGTTTCGGGAACGCGATCGGGATCGAGGAGCCGCCGAATGAGATCTTCGGCAAGATCATGTCGGTCACGGATGACTTGATGTTGCGTTATTACGAATTACTGACGGACGACGATCTTGAGGGGGTCAAGCAGCTCCATCCGAAGACGGCTAAAATGAATCTGGCAGAAAAACTGGTTGCCCGCTTTCATGGTGAGGAGGCCGCCACAAAGGCCAGGATCTGGTTTGATGCGACGTTTAGTTCTGCCCCGCTTCGCATCGATGTCTCTGACACTGTCCGGGTCACTGACGTCCAATCGGCCACCGTGATCGATGCCCTCGTGGAAGCCAAGCTGGTCACAAGCAAGAGCGAAGCCCGCCGACTGATCCAGCAGGGCGCTGTTGACGTTGACGGCCGCCGGGTCGACGATCCTGCCTGGATGCTTCCGACCGGGCAACGCCTTCACGTCAAAGTGGGTAAACGGCGTTTTGCCACCCTCATCCGACAGTAATCTCGCACAATCATCCTGAATGAATCCGAATCCGACGAGTCCGACCCGAACCTTGGCGGCGATGGCCCTCGTGCTGGCGCTGGCCGCGCTCCTTTTTTTCCCCCGTCTTGGCGACCGGTCGCTCTGGGGATCTGAAGGGCGATGGGCCGAAGTCGTCCGCGAAATGGCCCAGAACGGCAATTACTTCTGGCCCACAATCAACGGGGAAGTCTATTATGACAAACCGCTGCTCTCCTACTGGTTCGTCGCTGCGGCGTCCGCCCTTACGGGCGGGCTGAACGAAGCCGCCGCCAGGCTGCCGAGCGCCGTTGCCGGCCTCCTGGGCGTTGTGCTGGTGATGGCGCTGGCGCAGCGGCTTTACGACCGGAGAACCGCCATTCTCGCGGGCGTCATCTTGGCCACGAGCTACAGTTATGTGTTCCATGCCCGGCTCGCATCGGCGGACTTGGAGACCGTGGTCGGCGTCCTGGCCGTGCTCACGTGGTTCATCTACCATGACGCGCAGCCGCGCGGCTGGTGGGTGGCCGGGCTCTGGCTGCTCATGGCGGTGACGTCGCTGACCAAGGGACTGATCGGATTTGCGCTGCCGCTGTTTATTCTGGGCTGTTTCTCTCTGTTGTCCGACGGGTGGAAAGCGGTCTTCGAGCACACGCTCCATGGTCCGTTGTCGGAACGGGCGGCCTGGCTGATCGGCCGCGTCCGCTGGCTGGCAAACTGGAAGACGGCGCCGGCTGTCGCCCTCGCAGTGCTTTTTTATGCGCTGCCGTTCGCCGTCTCTGCCTTGCGCATGCACTCCGATGCCGGACTGGCCATGGTGTTCCGGGAAAACGTCCTGCGGTTTTTCGAGCCGTTCGACCATCGCGGGCCGATCTATCTCTACACCTACATCATCTTTCTGCTCGCCGCCCCCTGGTCCGCGTTTCTGCCCGCAACGCTGGTCCGGTTCCATACGACGCCGCCCTCCAGGCAGGATCGGTTTGTGCTCGTTTATTTCTGGGCCACATTTCTTTTTTTCACGCTGTCAGGGTCGAGACGCAACTATTATCTGATCCCGATCCTCCCGGCCACGGCGCTGTTGCTGGCGCGTCTGTTTGCCGCCGGCTGGGCGTCGTTGCCCCGTCGCGTGCGGTGGTTGACACAGGCGGGCTTTCTCCTGGTCGCCGTCGCGATTGTTGCGGCCGGCGTTGCGGCGCTGCTCCCTGATGCGTCGCGCCCCAGAGCGTTTACGGCCCTGCCGCCATTCCCGGCGATCGGCATGTTCGCCCTGTTGTGGGGTGTGGCGCTGGCGGCGATGATCGCCGCGTTCCGGGCATGGCGACGCGGCGCGCTGGTGTGGCCGACCGCCGTGATCGCATCATGCAGCCTGCTCTTTTATTTTGTGTTCGCCCTGCCTGGGATCGAGCGGTACCGCGGGGAAAAACCCTTTGCCCAGACGGTGCGGGCCACGCTGCACGGCGACTGGTCCCATCTCGTCCTCTACAAGATCAAAGGATCGGCCGGATTGTTGTTCTACCTCCGCACCGAGGCGCACATTCCCGAGTATCAGGACCAGGAGGCGATCGCCAGGCTGATTGAGACCACCCCCGATTTGGTGCTGATTACCCCTGCGGCCGATGCTGAGGCACTCCCCACACCCGGCGCCATTCTCCTCAGGGAACAGGCCTACCCGTGGGAAAAACCCGTTGAGCGGCAGAACAAGCTCGTCCTTTGGTCCGCCGCGCCAGCGACGATGCAACCGCGCACGTTGCCTTGACTTCACGTCGACGGCGTGATAAGACCCACGCAGGACGTCCATCCTCGCAGGGGAGCGCATCGGCATGCGGCGGCTTCGCGTCGGTTTGGCCCAGATCAATTGCACGGTCGGCGATTTACCGGGGAACGCCAGGAAAATGGCCGACGCGCTGGAACAGGCCCGTGCGCAGGGCGTGCAATTGCTTGTCTTTCCCGAAATGACCATTCCAGGCTATCCGCCTGAAGATCTACTGTTAAATCCGTCATTTATTCGTGACAACCTCAAGACGCTCGAGCAATTTTATCCGTTGACCAAAGGCATGACCGCGGTGGTGGGCTTTGTCGACCAAAAGGAGGACATCTTCAACGCGGCGGCCGTGCTGCACGACGGCGTCATGGCCGGCGTCTATCAGAAGATGTATCTGCCCAACTACGGGGTGTTCGATGAGGAGCGCTATTTCGAGGTCGGCCGGCGTTATCCGGTCTTCCGGCTCAACGGCATGACCTTCGGCGTGAACATCTGCGAGGACATCTGGTACCCCGACGGGCCGATGGTGATCCAGACCTTCGGCGGCGGGGCCGAGGTGATCGTCAACCTCAGCGCCTCGCCCTACCACGCGGGCAAGGCCCACACCCGCGAAGAGATGCTGGCCACCCGCGCCAAGGACAGCACCGCCGCCGTCGTCTACGTCAACATGGTCGGCGCGCAGGATGAGCTGGTGTTCGACGGGCAGAGCCTGGTGATGGACGGGGACGGCGAAATCGCCGCCCGCGGCCCGGCTTTTTCGGAGGTGCTGCTGGTCGCCGACCTCTCGTTGGAGGCGGTGTTCCGGGCCCGCCTGCACGACCCCCGCCGTCGGAACCGGACGCTGCAATACAGCAAGGAGCCGGGCATCGAAGTGATCACGCTGCCGGCGGTCAAGGGGCCGTCCCGGCCTGCTGGACGCAAGCCCCGCATCGCGCGGGAGGTCACGCCGCTCCTCCCGCCCCTGGAGGAGATCTACCAGGCGCTGATGCTCGGCGTGCGCGACTATGTTCATAAAAATGGATTTCACGGCGTGGTGATCGGACTGTCCGGCGGTGTCGACTCCGCGCTGACCGCCGCGATCGCGGTCGACGCGCTGGGCAAGGACCATGTCGTCGGCGTGATGATGCCGTCGATGTACACCTCGACGGAAAGCCAGCAGGACGCGACCGAACTGGCGACGCGGCTCGGCATCCGGCTGATGACCATTCCGGTGACGGAGCTCTATGGCGCGTATCTCAAGCAGCTGACGCCGGTGTTCGACCGGCGGCCGGCCGATTCGACGGAAGAGAATCTTCAGGCCAGGATTCGCGGCACCTATCTGATGGCGCTCTCCAACAAATTCGGCTGGATGGTGCTGACCACCGGCAACAAAAGCGAATTCAGCGTCGGCTATACCACGCTGTACGGCGACATGGCCGGCGGCTTTGCCGTCCTCAAGGACGTGCCGAAGACGCTGGTCTATCAGCTCGCCAACCATCGAAACAGACGGCCCGGCACGGGCGGGGGCGGATCGGCCGAGCCGGTCATTCCGCAGCGTACGATCGACCGGCCGCCGACGGCGGAATTGCGGCCCGGCCAGACGGACCAGGATGTGCTGCCTCCCTACGACAGACTCGATCCGATCCTGCAGGCCTATGTGGAGGAGGACCAGTCGCCCGAGGAAATCGTGGCCGGAGGCGCCGATCCGGAGACGGTTCGGAAGGTCATCGCCATGGTCATCCGGAGCGAATACAAACGGCGGCAGGCGCCGCCCGGCGTCAAAATCACTCCCAGAGCGCTCGGTAAAGACCGGCGCATGCCGATTACGAATCGTTACACACCAATGAATTGAAACTGGGTGCGGACACGGGATCGCGTACTGGCCATGATAAAAATTCGAATGTTTTGCATATCCTGACCCAGCTTACAAAATAAATATACGCTTTCAATCAACACATATAACATCGCGTAAATAATAGAATAAATAGTCCTGAATTGCTGGCCCGTGAGTGGCGCGCAATATCGCGATAATAATTTTTCAAAAAAGGCTTGACATCATGCGAGGCTGTTTGCTATACATGAGCCCAACGGCACAACGTTGTGCCGGCAGGTGGGCAGTAAGACGACGGCGTCTTTTCCCCGGAGAGTCACATGCATGTTGGGCCTCCGGAAAGAAAAGATGCCTTTTTTAATGTCTTTTTACGATTGATCGATTGAAATATTTGGACGGCACGGAGTCGTCCAGCAGCCGGAGTGAGAGAAACGGAGGAGCGTATGGCAACACCAGCAAAGGCCAAATCCGGAGCGTCAAAGTCTGACGTTCAATCGGTGTTTCAACTCTGCAGCCGCAAAGGGATTAAAATCGTCGACTTCAAATTCGTCGATTTGCCCGGCATGTGGCAGCACTTTTCCATTCCGGTCGGCGAGCTGAGCGAGGAGATTTTCGATGAAGGCATCGGCTTCGACGGATCCAGCATCCGGGGATTTCAGGTGATCAATGAGAGCGACATGCTGCTCTTTCCCGACCCTTCAACGGCCGTGGTCGATCCGGCCTGCTCGGTGCCGACCCTCTCGCTGATCTGCGACGTCAAGGACCCCATCACGGGCAATCCCTATGAACGGGATCCCCGTCAGATCGCTCACAAGGCGGAAGCTTATTTGAAATCAACCAGCATCGCCGATACGGCCTATTTCGGTCCGGAGGTCGAGTTCTTTCTCTTCGACAGCCTCCGGTTCGACTACAACCAGCATTCCGGCTACTTTTTCGTCGATTCGGATGAGGGGATCTGGAACTCCGGCCAGAACGGCACCGGCAAGAACCTCGGCTACCGGCCCCGGTACAAAGAGGGTTATTTTCCGGTTCCGCCCTCCGACAGCCTGCAGGACATCCGGTCCGAGATCGTGCTCAAGATGATCGAGGCCGGGATACAGATTGAGGTGCACCACCACGAGGTGGCGACGGCGGGGCAGAACGAAATTGACATGCGGTTCAACACGCTGACCAAGATGGCCGACCAGGTG
>DATJYI010000053.1:0-9284 GCA_035499635.1 Nitrospiria bacterium
TTCCGGCCGACCTGTGCCACCACGTGCTCCACGCTGTGATGCATGACCGCCAGCAAAGGCCCTGGATAGAGTCCGATCCAAAAGACCAGCGCCACCAGGGGGACCAGCGTCACCGCCTCGCGCCATGAAAGATCGGGTAGCCGTTCCAGCGTCGGTTGCGCCTGCCCCCAAACCACTCGCTGGACCATCCAGAGCAGATAAACCGCCGCCAGGATGATGCCCAGCGCCGCCAGCGCCGCAACGGCCGGCTCGGTCAGGAACGCGCCCACGAGGACGAGGAATTCGCCCACGAAGCTGTTGGTGCCCGGGAGGCCCAACGACGACAGGGCAAAGATCACCAGGCAGGCCGCGAAGAGCGGCATGGGGCGGGCCACGCCGCCGTAGTCGCCGATGAGCCGGCTGTGCGTCCGCTCGTAGAGCAGCCCGACGCACAGGAAGAGTGCGCCGGTCGTCACTCCGTGATTGATCATCTGCAGCAACGCGCCCTCCACACCCTGGACGTTCAAGACGAAGATCCCCAGCGTCACGAAGCCCATGTGACTGACACTGGAGTAGGCGATCAGTTTCTTCAGATCATCCTGGGCCAGCGCCATATACGCGCCGTAGAGGATCGCCACGACCGAGAACGCCACGATGAACGGCGTGGCCGCCTGAGAAGCGTACGGCGTCATCGGCAGGCAGAACCGGAGAAACCCGTAGGCGCCCATCTTGAGCAGCACGCTGGCCAGCACCACGCTGCCGGCCGTGGGCGCCTCGACGTGCGCGTCCGGAAGCCAGGTATGGAACGGGAACATCGGGACCTTGATGGCAAAAGCCAGGAAAAACGCCCAGAATATCCACCGCTGAAAGGACGCATCGTAGGATGCCTCCATCAGTTTCATGATGTCGAACGTCCGCCCTCCTTCGAAATAGAGGGCGATGAGCGCGACCAGAAGCAGCAGGCTACCGGCCAGCGTGTAGAGGAAAAACTTGATCGCCGCGTAGAGGCGGTTCGGCCCGCCCCAGACACCGATGATCAAATACATCGGGATCAGCATCGCTTCCCAGAAGACGTAGAACAGCACGAAATCCAATGCGGCAAAGACGCCGAGCATGGCCGTCTCCATCAACAGCAGGCTGGCGAGAAATTCCTTCACGCGGCGGTCGATCGCGCGCCAGGAGCAGAGCACGCAGACGGGCATCAACAGCGTGGTCAGCAGGATGAGGGGCAGGCTGATCCCATCGACGCCGACCCGGTAAAAAATATCAAACCCGGGGATCCAGGCCGCTTTCAGGACGAATTGCATCGTCGCCGTCGTCCGGTCGAAAGCCCGCCAGAGCGGCAGCGAACAGAGCAGGTCGGCCACCGTAACCGCGAGGGCCAGGCGCTTGGCCGCCTCCGGCCCGCGCACCGCCCACAGGCCGATCGCGCCCAAGGCAGGCAGGAAGATCACCAGCGTCAACCACTCACCCATTATCCGCTCACGCTCCGCGGTCGCTCATTCGGGGGGAGATACGCCTCTCCTCCCCGGTTATTATCCGTGGGGGCCCCGTGCGGGTTCAGAATCCAGCCGCTTCACCGACTCGGCGGCGCGCACGGATGCCGCTCCTTATTCGACGCAGCGTGCGGACATTGAATCAATTCCCCGAACGCCCCGCGTTCGTGTTGGCGAAGCCCCCACGCCCCATGCCATCGCCGTACACATGTCATCTTCATTTCATCATACTCTCACCAGAACAGGTACATGCCCACCAGCATTGCCAGCCCGAACGCCATCAACAGGGCATAGTGCTGCAGCTGGCCGCTCTGCATCGCTTGCACATTCTGCCCCCACCGCCGGATCGTGGCGGCGATGCCATTCACCACGCCGTCGATGATCCGCACGTCGACCCCCCGCCACAACCCTCGGGCCAGCGCCACGGTGGGACGGACGAAGAGTCGGTCGTACACTTCGTCCACGTACCACTTGTTGAACGAGAGCTCATAGAGCGTGGTGAAGCGAGCCGCCCATGCGGCCGGGAGGTCCGGCCGCTTGACGTAGCAGACATACGCCGCCGCCCACCCGATGACGGCCGCCGCAACGGACAGGACGACCACCACGACGTGCGCCACCGCGCCTTCCCCCCCACGATGGCCGGTCGTGAACCCCTGCACCGTCGAAAGAAACCCGCCGATCCCGCCCTCCCCTTCCGGCAGCCCGATCCAGCCGACAGAGACGGATAGCAGTCCCAATACCATCAACGGAACGGTCATGACCGGCGGCGACTCATGCAGGTGGCCGGCCAGCTCCGGTGCCACCCTCGACGGGCCGTGAAACACCGTGTAGAACAGCCGGAACGCGTAGAACGCGGTCAGCCCGGCCGTCACAAGACCGACGAGCCAGAGCAATTTGGCCCCGACCGTCGGCACCTGAAAGACGGCCCAGAGGATTTCATCCTTGCTGAAAAAACCCGCGAAAGGCGGCAAACCGGACAGCGCGACGACCCCGGCTAGAAAGGTCAGATAGGTCACCGGCATGCGTGACCGGAGCCCGCCCATCCGTCGCAGATTCTGTTCGTTCGCCAGGGCATGGATGACGCTGCCGCAACCGAGAAACAGGAGCGCCTTGAAGGCGCCGTGGGTCAGCAAATGAAAGATTCCCGCGCCGAAGGCGCCCACCCCGCAGGCCATCATCATATAGCCGAGCTGGCTGACAGTCGAATACGCCACGATCCGTTTAATGTCGGTTTGGGTCAGCGCAATGGTCGCGGCGAAGAGCGCCGTCGCCCCGCCGACGGTGGCGACGACCGCCATCGCCGTCTGCGACAGGCTCAACAACGGACTCACCCGGGCGACCAGAAAGACGCCGGCGGTCACCATCGTCGCAGCGTGGATCAGGGCGGAGATGGGCGTCGGCCCCTCCATTGCATCTGGCAGCCAGGTGTGCAACGGCAACTGGGCCGATTTGCCGACCGCACCGGCGAAGAGCAGCAGACTGATCAGCGTCACGACTCCGACGTCCCAGTGCGCGCCCGAGACACCGCTCACCGGACGGAGGAGGTTCACCGTGATGCCCGTCGCGGCCGGTGCCATCCCGAAGACGGTCTGGTAATCGAGTGCGTTGAATGTTGTGAAGATCAACAAAATACCCAGGCCGAATCCGAAATCGCCTACCCGGTTGACCACGAACGCCTTGGTCGCCGCGTTGCAGGCGCTCCGGCGCTCGTACCAGTGGGCGATCAAAAGATAGGAACAGAGGCCGACAGCCTCCCAGAAGAAATAGAGCTGCAGAAAGTTGTTTGAGAGCACCAGCATGACCATCGAAAACGTAAAGAGGCCCAGATAGGCGAAGAACCGGTCATAGCCCCGGTCATCGCGCATATAGCCGATCGAGTACAGATGCACCAGGCTGCTAACCAGCGTGACCAGCACCAGCATGACCGCGGTGAGCGGATCGAGCTGCACGCCGATCGACACATGAAAGGTACCGGACAGGATCCAGGTATACAGATCCGTGGTGAGCCGCGCGCCCAGCATCACCTGCACGCAGACGATCAACGAGAGCAGCAGGGCGGCAAACGCGGCGGGGACGGCGAGGTAATGGCCGCGGTTCCTCCAGGGGCCGCCGAACAGTCCAATCAGGCCGACCGCAAGAAACGACGCCAACGGCAGAAGGGGGATGAGCAGGAGGAGGGTCATCGACGTCCCCCTCCGGAGAGCATCCCGCCGGACAGACTCCGGCCCAAAGGACCTTGTACCTGGAGCATCACCAGTCCGGTCCCTCTCACCACTTCAACAGGTTCAGCTCTTCCACGTTGAGCGTGGCGCGCCGGCGGTAGAGCGCGATAACGATCGCCAGGCCGACCGCAACCTCGGCAGCGGCGACCGTCATGACGAAGAAGACGAAGATCTGCCCGGTAATTGTCTGGGCATAATGGGAAAACGCAACGAAATTGATGTTGGC
Organism: Nitrospiria bacterium; assembly: GCA_035499635.1. Classification (GTDB taxonomy): domain Bacteria; phylum Nitrospirota; class Nitrospiria; order JACQCE01; family JACQCE01; genus JACQCE01. Next base: position 3,924 of record DATJYI010000053.1, read on the forward strand.
GGCATTGAGCATCAATTCGATCGACAACAGAATGATGACGATATTGCGGCGAAGCAACACCCCCGCCAGCCCGATCACAAAGACAATCGCGCTCAAGATCAAATAATAAGAGAGAGGCACCATTCATTCATCCACGTGGTTTGATTCTTGTCTCATGCCTCTTGACGACCTTGACCCTTGCCCCCTGACCCTTTACCCCATTTTTTTCGACAGCTCAATGGCGCCTATCTATTGAAGTCAGGGGGAGACGCTATCTCCCCCTGACAACCCCATCTACGCCGGTGAACCGCCGCTCGTTCGGCGCACATAACCGACATCCCCCACAGCCCGTATACACCGGCCATGTTTAAGTCATCTTCTTCTTTGACAGCACTATGGCGCCTATCTATTGAGTCAGGGGGAGATGCTCAGCTACCCCTGATCGATTCAATGTGGGGGCCCTCCGGAATAGATCTGCGTCCTCCGTAGCTTCCACACCTCGGCCCCATCGCCCGTACGCCTCGGCCACGCTTAACTCACTTTTTTTGACAGCACAATGGCGCCCACCATAGCCGCCAGGAGCAGGAGCGAGGCGATTTCGAACGGATACAAATAAGTCGAGTACAAAACCTGCCCGATCGCGGCCGTGTTGCCCGAGGCCTGAATACGCCCCACAGATAAGGCTCCGGACGCTTCTCCCACTCCCCCAACCGTCGCCCCCGCCGCGTGCATTCCAAAAAAAACCACCGCCGCTTCGGACAGCAGGAGCGCCGCCACAATCAACGCGGGCACCGCCTGCCGCTGAAACCGTTCCTCCCGCTTCACGTTCAACAGCATGACCACAAACAGATAAAGCACCAAAATGGCGCCGGCGTAGACGACAACCTGCACCGCCGCGATGAACTCCGCGTTGAGCAGGACGAACAAGCCGGCCACATGCGCGAACATCACCAGCAGGGCGAGCGTGCAGTAAATGGGATTGCGCAGCAGGACGACCATGAGCGATGATCCGATAATTCCGGCGGCGAAATAGAAAAACAGCAGCGCTGTCATGACGGCGCGCCCTGACGGATAGGATCCTGGCGGCCGTTGGCTTCGTCTCCGTCAGCTTGATCGTCACGTTTGGTGGGATAGTGCTTCTGCTTGACGGACAACAGATACATTTCGCTTTCGCAGGAGCCGACAAAGGCCGGCTTGGGCGGCTGATGGGGAAAATACCGATCACCCAGCTCCAGCATCGTCTCCTTGCTCAACAGCAGTCTGCGCTTGTCGGTGGTCGAGTATTCGTAATTCGGCGTCATCGCCAACGCGTCAACGGGGCAGGCCTCGACGCAAAAGCCGCAAAAAACGCACCGGCTCAGATCAAACCAGTATTCCCGCGCGTACCGTTTCAGCGGCGAGCCCTCCTGCTCGGCGCTGACCACCTTGATGACGTTCGAGGGACAGGCCACTTCGCACAGCCCGCAGCCGACGCACTTTTCGCCGCCGTCCTGATAGCGCAGCAGCGACATCACGCCCCGAAAACGCCTGGCCACCTCGGGACGTTCGTGCGGATACTGCACGGTCACCGGCCGGGCGAACAGATGCCGGAAGGTCAGCATGAGCCCCCGCAGAATCTCCAGCAGGAAGACCGTCTTCAGCAGGCGGATGATCCGTGCCCTCATGCGATCAGTTCCCACCTTACCGGACCGCATAGGCGATCACGGCGGTCACCACGATGTTGGCCAGCGCCAGCGGAATCATGATCTTCCACCCCAGCCGCATCAACTGGTCGTACCGCAACCGCGGCAGGGTGGCCCGCAGCCAGAAAAAGAGAAACAGCAGGATGTAAACCTTGAGCGTGAACCAGACCACTCCCCACCAGCCCGACGACGGCAGAAAACCGAAGGGGGCGTGCCACGCGCCTAAAAACAACACCGACCCGACGCAGGACACCAGAATCATATTGGCATACTCCGCCAGGAAGAAGAAGGCGAATCGCATTCCGCTATATTCGGTGAAGAAGCCGGCCACCAGCTCGCTTTCCGCTTCCGGCAGATCGAAGGGGAGGCGGTTGGTTTCGGCCAGGGCCGACAGCAGGTAAATGACGAACGCCACCAGTTGAGGGGCCGGAAAAGCGAAAGCATACCAATGCCAGAAACCGCCCGACTGGCCCGCGGCAATCTTCGTCAGGCTCAGCGATCCGGCCAGCAAGAGCACGCCCACGAGCGACATGCCGAGCGCCAGTTCGTAACTGATCACCTGCGCCGCCGAACGGAGGCCGCCGAGCAGCGAATATTTGCTGTTCGACGCCCACCCGCCCAGCAAAATACCATACGCCCCGATCGAGGAGAGAGCCAGAATATAAAGGACGGCGATGTTGATGTCGGTGACGTAGGGGCGGAATTCCATCCCCCCGATCAGCGGCACCCATGAGGGAATCGGCAGCGGCGTGCCGGCAAAGGGAATCACAGCGAACGCGATCAGGGACGGCACCAGGGAGATGATCGGCGCGAAGGTAAAAATAACCTTGTTCGCACCGGTCGGGATGATGTCTTCCTTAAAGAATAGCTTCAAGCCGTCAGCAATCGGCTGCAACAGGCCGTGGTAGCCCACTTCCATCGGTCCCAGCCGGTCCTGCATGTGCCCCAGCACCTTCCGTTCAAAATAGGTCAGCCACGCCACATGAACTAACACCACGCCGAACACGACAATAATGAGCCCCAGCGTCGTCACCACCGATGTCACATCCGGCATGGTCTACACTCCCCTCCTCATGGCCGCCTTCGTCGAGGCCGTTGCCGCGGCACCCGCCGTTTTTTCAACCCACACCCGCCCCGACCTGAAATACGGCGCCTGCGTCACCGGATCAACCGACCAGTCGACCAGCTCCTTGACCCCGGCTTCCGGAAAATGGACGGGAAATCGGCAGAAGCCCGGCGACAGTTTCGGCCGCCGAACCGCCGGCACGACCACTTCGACGGACGAATCGCCGCTGAACCGCCGGAGACGGACCATGTCCCCATCTTCTACACCCAATCGTTCCGCGTCCGACGGATTGAGTTGCAACCGGCCCTCCGGTTCAATCCTCTCGAGTTCGGATGCCCGCCGGGACAGCTTGCCGGAATGGAACAAGCTCTGGCTGAGCAGCAGCGTCATGACGGCCGATGGGTGCTCGCTGTCGGCTCGGGGCGTTCGGGGAATTGAATCAATGTCCACACGCTGCGACGCGAACGGAGCGGCATCCGTCCGCGCCGCCGAGTCGGTGAGGCGGCTGGATTCCGAAATTTCAGCCGCACGGGTCCCCAGATGATCAAGGGCATCGGGCGGCCGATGGGACGTAAAAAGGGGCTGGGGGTGTGGGGGCAACGGAGGACCTTTCTCAGTCCTTTCCGCACGGGCCCCCACATTCAATGACGGTGCGTAGCGCGCGTCCAGCTCCGCGCCGCTTGCCTCTGACAGATATCGCGCCAGCGCCGGCTCGTTGATGCGATTGCCGGGGTGTCCGTCGTCCTGGCCGGATTGGCGTCCGGCGGCTCGAAGCGTCGGCGTCATGCGGTCCGCCTCGTCGGCGATTTCCCCGGCACTGGCATAGTCGAGCGGATAGCCGATCTCGGCGGCCAGTTGACTGAAGATCTCCCAGTCGGGCAGCGACTCGCCGACCGGCTCGATCGCCCGTCGGACCTTCTGCGCGCGCCCCTCATGATTCGTAAATGTCCCTTCCTTCTCGGCAAAACCGGCCGCCGGCAGCACCAGATGCGCCATCCGTCCGGTCTCGGTCAAAAACAGGTCCTGGCAGATGAGCAGTTCGAGCGACTGCAGCGCCTCGCGCACCCCAGATGACGACGGGAGGCTGCCCAACGGATCCTCGCCGACTAGATACAAGGCCTTCAACCGGCCCTTTCTCGCCTGTTCCAGCATCTGGATCACATTCCATCCGGATGACGAGGGCAGCTCATCTTTCCATGCCTCGCGCAGCCGCCGGCGCCCCGTCTCATCGCGCACATCAATCAGCCCGGGAAGAAACTCGGGCGAGGCGCCCATTTCCACCACGCCCGTTTCGTTGTTTTCCTCGCAGAGCGGATTCAGTCCGCTCCCCGGCTTCGTGTAGAGACCCGACACAATCGCCAGGTCGGCCAGGACGCAGACGGCGTCGTATCCGCCGGTCTGTCGGGTTAATTCGTGACCGAACACGATCACCGCCCGTTCGGCGTTCGCGAGCCTGCGGGCGGCCGTCTTGATCGCCTCCGCCGACACACCCGTGCGCGCCTCTACCTCGGACCAGGACAGCCGCACGACCGCCGCCTCAATCCGGGAAACGAACCCAGGCGCCTGCGCGGAGATCGCCGGGGCGGCGAGGCGTTCCTCCACCACGGCCTTGACCAGCGCGCGAACCGCGACCGACTCCGAACCCGGCGCGACGGTCAACGGTATTCCAGCCAAATTCACCAGATTGCTGACCGGCCCGATCTCCTTCTGATAGGGCCCCACGGTGATCAGCTGTGCGCCGTGTTTACGCACGGCCGCTTTGACCCGCAACGCCGTAATGGGATTGGTTTCGGTCAGGTCGGCGCCGATGACCATGACGACCTGCGCCGCTTCGATCTCTTCGTACGACGCGGTCATCCGGCCATGGCCGACCACGCGGGTCAGGGCGCGAACACTGTTCAGATGACCGTCGCGCGCCGAGCTGTCGACGTGGGGCGTGCCGATGGCCAGCCGCAACAGTTTCTGAAACAGGTAGGCCTCCTCGTTCGTGCACCGGGCGGAGATCACGCCGCCGATCGCCCCGGCGCCGTATCGATGCTTGATCGCCAGCAACTGCTGCGCGGCCGACTCGATCGTCTCGATCCAGGGCAACTCGACAAGTCCACCATCCTGGCGGATCAACGGGGCCGACAGCCGCTCGGGGTTGTTGATCATGTGATAGCCGAAAAATCCCTTGGCGCAAAGATCTCCGAGATTGCGCCCCTTTTCCCAGTCGGACGTGACGCGGACGATCTCATTCTCCCTGACCTTGCTCTCCAGCGTCAGCGTGCAGCCGTCGGCGCAGTAGGCGCAGATCGTGTCGGTCTTCTTGAGCTGCCAGGGCCGGTAGTCATAGAGCGCGACGCGGTTGGTGAAGGCGCCGACCGGACAGATCTGCACGCACCCGCCGCAGAATTCGCAGTCGAGCTCCTTGTCCATGAATGTGCTGATCTCAATCCGGTCGCCCCGGTTCACCGCGGCGATGGCGCGCACATCCAGCACTTCATCACAATAGCGGACGCATCGCATGCAGGTGATGCAGCGGCTCATCTCCCGCTCGATGTAGGGGCTGAAGTACCGCTTCTCCGGCAGCCGCTTCGCTTCGGTGTAGTGGCTCACGTTGTCGCTGTAGGCATGCGAGCGGTCCTGCAGCTC
>DATJYI010000054.1:0-15168 GCA_035499635.1 Nitrospiria bacterium
GTCCGCAGCACAGAACATCACCGGACACAACGGTCCGGTGACGGCCATTACATAATGATAAAGTCGTATGCCCGGACTGTCTTGCGGCCGTTGGCCTTGGCGCGCTTGGCCGCCTGCTCCAAGAGCCAGTAGGCCCAGCCGTTCAGCCCGTCCAGCGCATCACCCGCCGTGTTGCACCCAGCCTTCTTCAGGATTGCCTTCGCCTTGCTGCTGACGATGATCGGCTCCATCTTTTTTGCCATGTCTGCTCCTTTGTGGTGTGGCATGATGCCGGTAGCTTAGGCCATTGGCGAGAGAGAGTCAAGAATTCAGTATGGTGTCCCTGGAAATATGTGACTGAAGGATCCTCTACCGCCACGTCACTTCATCCCAGGAGAGATGGAGAAACACGGCAAACGGAGGAAAGTTCTTCGGGTTGGCCTTTTTCGATCGAACCCACAGATCGATCTCCATTCCGGCCGGGTCGGTCTCCCCGCCCGGAAGCGTTCGCTTGCCGGGATAGTGCATGGCATGGGTGGCCCGGTCGCGTGAACGCTCCATCACCATGAAGTGGGCGGCATAATCCTTGTAGAGGGGCTGATCGTTTTTGAACACATCCGCCTGACCCCAGCCGGCGAGGTAGAGCCATGTTTTGGGGTAAATGGTATCGCCGTGACCGGAATCGCCATGCTCATAGACCCTCGTGGCGATCCCGCCGTCTTGATAGGGCGCCGAACCGGCGAATCGGTCGAAGACGATCTTGTAGTGGTCCCCGCCTTCCGTAAACTCGGCTGTCACGACGCCCGTATTAGCGCGCTCGTTTACATTGATCTCAATGCGGCCCGGGACCGACTGAAGATGCGTGCCGGCGTAATCCATATGGTCCCATGGCGACGCGTCTTTCATGCTTCCGACCAGGGTTGTCTGTACGCCGGTAAGATGAAATTGTCCAGTGTAATAAGGATGTTCAACCGCTTTAAAGATGGGCGTGCCTTCATCGCCCTTGGGGTGCCGAATGATTGGGGCGCTTCAGCCCTCGCCATCGAGTGAATACCCGCCAGCAAGCCGGTGATCAGAACGGCCGATATAGCACGACGCTGTATGGTTCTGGATGTCCGCATGGGCCGACTCCTTTTCCGCCAGGTTTACGTATGGGGCTTCATCGGAATTCTGTCATGATGATCCCATCAATTTTCAAATACAATGTTCAGATTTCTCTTCAACAATGCCCATGGGCGGGCATCCATTCATGTTCGTGATGGGGGATGAGGTATTCCTGGCACGACCACTCGAGCGAGGCGGGCCATGGGGAGCAACTTAGTCCATCTGCAACCTGGAATCAAGGATTCAGTATGGTGTCCCCGGAATTCCTGCAGGAATTCCTGCAGTATGGTGTTCCTGGAATTCCTGGGAATTCCTGGAATTCGTAGTGACTTACCTAAAGAATTGGTGTCCCCAACGGGATTCGAACCCGTGTTGCCGCCTTGAAAGGGCGGCGTCCTGGGCCAGGCTAGACGATGGGGACACTTCCGAGCTTGCTGAGCGCCGCGGTAGCGGCGACAAGTTCTTTGTTACTCCTCCGATAACCGATTCACTATAATTACCACCTCAGCCGCTGGGATCATCGTCCCGTTGCCCACCGATGATCCTGCACCATGAATCCGCCTGGGGATCACCGTGCCCATTGCCCCTCCGATATTCATAGCGCCTTGAGTCCGCCAGGGGATCAGACCACGCCACTGCACCAACGGTGCTGAATAAAAATCAAACGCTGAAGGCCTCCGCTCATGGCGAGCCCCAGGCACGGCTCAGGAAATTGTCCGCATGGGCAATTTCCTGAGCCGCCTGGGGATCGAACCCAGGACACCCGGCTTAAAAGGCCGGTGCTCTACCAACTGAGCTAGCGGCTCGCAAGCGTGTATGATACGAATCGACCGCTGTTTTTGCAAGCCGGCGACTAGCCCAATGCCCGGTAAAATTCCTTCGCCTTTTCCTGAAGCGCATGTTCGTGCCGGCTGTCGATCACCCGCCCGCGCCGCAGGACCAGCCGGTCGTTGACGAACAGCGTCACGGCCCTCGCCAGCACCCGCCGCTCCAACAGTTGCCCGATGCGGATGAGTGCGGGTATCGTCGCCCGAGTCTTGTTGATCCGGACCGCTTCCTGGCAGATGATCGGGCCGGTGTCGAGCTCAGCCGTCACGAAGTGGGCCGTCACACCGATATAATCGACCCCCTTGTTAAAAGCCTGTTCGTAGGCCCTGGGCCCCGGAAAGGCCGGCAGCAGCGAGGGATGGATGTTGACGATTTTCCCCTCGTGATGAAAGACGAACTCGGGAGAAAGAATTTGCATGTAGCGGGCCAGAACAATCAGATCGACATGTTCTCGCCCCAATCGATTCAAGATCTGCTGCTCGTGCCGCTGTTTATTCTCCGATGGGACATGGACGAACGGTACTCGAAACCGGCGGGCCAACGGCTTCAGATCGGGCTGGTTGCCGATCATCACCGCAACCTGCGCCTTGATCGTTCCCCGCCGGATCCGTTGCAGAATTTCCTCGGCGCAGTGCGGCTCCTTGGTCACCAGCAGCGCAAGCCGTTTGGGCCCTTTGGGACGCGGCGGCGTGTAGCTGATCTCCATCCGGATCTGTCGGGCCACCTCCTGCAGTCCCTTCAAGAAAGCCGAAAGCGAACCCCGCAGGCCCCGCATATCGACGACCATGTTCATGACGAGGTAGTCGTCCAAAATCCGCTGGTCGATGTCGATGATGTTAAGGTTGGACTGCGAAAGGTAGCCTGTGACCGCGGCGATGATCCCCTTGTGGTCGGGGCCCGCCACGCGGATTCGCGCCGGCTGCACCCCGCCCGAGGCTCGTTGACGTCTCTGCATGCTCAGGCCTCTTTGGCCAGTGTCTCGGCCAGTCGATCGGCCAGCTGTTGTGCCTGCAGGATGCAATCGGGCACCGAGACCCCTCTCAGATAGTTGCCCGCAAGCGCCAGCGTCGGCCGCTTCTCCAGCCCCGCCTCGATCTCGGCCAATCGGCCGGCGTGGCCGATCGTATATTGCGGAATCGCTTTCGGCCAGCGGATGATCCTGGCCGCCTGCGGCAGGCCGGTCACCCCGAGCCAGCCGCGCAATTCGTCCAAGGCCAGCGCGATCAGTTCGTCATCGCTTTTCTCGATCATCTCGGGCCGCTTGGCGCCGCCGAGGTAATTGGTCAGCGTCACCATCCCGTCCGGCGCGCGGCCCGGGAAGATGGTTGAGCTCCAGAGCGAGCCGAGCAGACGGCGGCCTTCCCTGCCGGGCAGCAGACAGCCGAAGCCGTCCAGTGGATGGCGCACCTCTTCGCGCCGACAGCCCAGCCCGACGATCACGATCGGCGCGTAGGCGATCCCGCGCAACGCGCGGGCGGCCGACGGTTCCAGCGGCTCGATCAGATCGGCGGCGGCCGGCGCCGGCGAGGCCAGCACGACGGCCCGCGCATCATACCGACGAGCCTCCTGTGATTCTGCGACGTCTATCGTCCATCCCGTTCCAACGGGACTGATCCTGCCGACCCGGCTGTGCAGACGGAGCGAGTCGCCGAGCTGCCGGCCGATCGCCTCCGGCAGCTCACCATTGCCCTCCCGAAATGAAAAGAAGCGCCGCTTCAACGGACTCGCGGGCTTGCCGGCTGACGGGTTGGATCCGCGGGCCCGCCGGCCGAAGAGAATCCCTTTCACCACGCTCCCCCGCTGCCGTTCCCATTCGACGAGGCGGCTGAACGTGCTCTGCATCGAGAGCCGGTCCGGATCGCCCGCATAGACGCCGGAGACGAACGGATCGAAACCGTAGTCCAGCACCTCACGGCCGAACCTCCGGGCGATGAACTGGGCGACGCTTTCCTCCCGGCCGCCCTGATGCGGCCGGATGAAGGGCTCGGCCAGCAGCCGGAGCTTGGCGCCGCCGCTGAGGATCGGCGTGAGGAAAAACTCCCCCGGTCCAGACGGCAACGGCAGCAATCGCCCGCCGCGCATGACGTACCGTTTGCGGGCGGAGGCGTTCGCTTCCACCAGCCGGTCGGAAAGTCCGACCGCTTCGCACAACCGGAAGATTTCGGGATGATTGGTCATGAGGCTGGTGGGGCCGTGCTCAAAGAGAAAGCCGCCGACCCGCTCGCTGCGCATGACGCCGCCGACCCGATCACTCTGTTCGAGCAGCAGGACGGAGCAGCCCCGTTCACGCAACCGGTAGGCGGCGGCCAGGCCGGAAATCCCCCCGCCGACGATGACGACATCATATGCAGGGGAGATGCTCATCTCCCCTGCAACCCCATCGCCCATACGCCACGTGTCTCATCGTACATCCGATGGGGGGTGTCGGGGGGAGAAAGCGGCTCTCTCCCCCCGACCTGAGCGAGCGCTCCTTCACAGCGCGAGCGGATCATCAGAGGCTCATCTCCCCCCAGCCCCCCCATCGTCCAGACGCACTGTCATCATCGCTCGCACCGTCAAACCGATGCTCGGCTGATTTCCAGTCGTGGCATGACAGTTCTCCTGTGTCGCGTCACTTCGAGGCCTCCAACACGATGGTCTTCAACGCCTCGATAAACATCGGCGAGTCATTGAGCGACGGCGCCCGGCGCCATTCGGTGATGCCCAGTCCTTCGGCCATCTTCTTGTAGAGGATGTCGATCTCGTAGAGCGTCTCCAGATGGTCGGAGACGAAGCTGACCGGCACGACGAGCGCCGTCCGCACGCCCCGTCCGGCCAGCTCTTTAATCAATTCCTCGGTGGAGGGGCCGATCCACTTCAACGGCCCCACGCGGCTCTGATAGCACAGATGTACGCGCCCCTCGTCATATCCGAGCGACTTGACGGTCAGCCGGACCGTCTCCTCGATCTGCCGCTGATAGGGATCGCCCTTCTTGATCAGTTTTTCGGGCAGCCCGTGGGCGGAGAAGACCAGATGGACCCGATCGAGTGGCGGGGCGATTTCGGACAAGCCGGCACCGATCCGGTCGGCCAGCGCGGCGATGTAAGCCGGATGGTCATGCCAGTCGTCGACAAACCGCACGGTCAATCTGTCTGCTGCCCGCTGGCGCAGCAGGCGGCGGACCTCGGTGAAGGCGGAGCCGGTGGTCGCCAGGGAATAGTGCGGAAAGAGCGGCAGGATGATGCACCGCTTGGCGGCAATTCCCAGCGCGGTGTTGACCGCCGTGTCGATCATCGGATGCCAGTAGCGCATGCCGATCAGGCAGGTATAGGCGCCGTGAGGCCTGAGCGCTCGCTCCAGCAATTGCGCCTGCGTCTTGGTGTGATCTAGGAGGGGCGATTTGCCGCCGATCATCCGGTAATACTCCCTGACGACGGGGGCGCGTTTTCGCGCGACGGCGGCCGCGATCCGGTTGCGCACCCATTGGCCGACCGGATAATCGATCACGTCCGGGTCGCGGAACAGGTTGTAGAGAAACGGCTCCACCGCGTCGAGCGAATCGGGACCGCCCAGATTGAGCAGCAGCACCGCCGTGGAGGGCCCCGCGGGCTTTTTGGCCGGCGACAGGGTCAGGGTGATCGGCGCGGAGGAGTCGGCGGTCATGTGTTCACAGGGGGCACACGGAGCGTCAGACCGTGCGGGAGAAGAGCGGCTGATCCGCGCACTCCTCCCTGAGGTAGGCGTCGAATTCCATCGCCAGGTTGCGCGCCAGCAGCCTGCCGGCCTCGGTCACAACCATCCGGCCGGGGTGCAGCTCGATCAGCCCCTCTTCGGCGTACCGGACGAGATGGTGCAGTTCCGTGGCGAAATAGTCGTCAAAAGCGATGCCGAACCGGCTCTCGACGTCGGCCTTGTCGATCTCCAGATCGCACAGCAACCGCATGATGACGTGGCGGCGTATCCGGTCGTCTCCGTTGAGCCGGTAGCCGCGATGGGTCGGCACTCCGCCGGCCAGCACGGTCTCTTCATAGGCGGCGAGCTCCTTCAAGTTTTGCGCGTAGCAGCAGCCGACCATGCTGATGGCCGTCGCCCCGAAGGCGTGCAGATCGCAGCCGGCCTTGGTGGTGTAGCCTTGGAAATTCCGGTGCAGGCTCTTGGCCCGCTGAGCCCGGCACAATTCGTCGTCCGGTTTCGCGAAATGGTCCATGCCGATGTAGACATAGCCGGCGCCGGTCAGCCGCTCGATCGTTACCTTGAGCATCCGGAGCTTTTCGCCCGGCGGCGGCAGCGCGGCGGCCGGGATCAGCCGCTGGTGCCGCTTGAGCGACGGCACGTGGGCGTAGTTGAAGACGGCGAGACGATCCGGGCCGATGTCGATGAGTCTGTCCAGCGTGCGGCTGAACGATTCGGCGGTCTGATGGGGCAGGCCGTAGATCAGATCGACGTTGAGACTGTGATAGCCGGCCGAGCGGGCCTCCTCAATTACGCGGCGCGTGAGCGCTTCGGACTGCATCCGATTGACCGCCTGCTGGACCTTCGGGTCGAAATCCTGGACGCCCAGGCTCAGCCGGTTGAAGCCGAGACCGCGCAGCCACGTGATCTGGCCCGGCCGGGCGTCGCGCGGATCGACCTCCAGGCCGATCTCCGCGTCATCGGCCAGGCTGAACCGGCGCGTCATCGTGTGCACGAGCCGCTCGATCTGCTCATCGGCCAGATAGTTGGGCGTCCCACCCCCCCACTGGAGCTGATGCACCGGCCGGCCCGGCGCCAGCAGATCGGCGACCCGGTCGATCTCCCGGCAGAGACAGTCGGTGTAGCGGGCCATTTTCCCGCCGTCCTTCGTCACCATCATGCTGCATCCGCAGAAATAGCAGAGCGTGTTGCAGAAGGGGATGTGCAGATAGAGGGACAACGGGGCGGAATGCGGTCCCGTGTTCGCGCGCCGGATTTCATCAAGATAGTCGTCCGGTCCGAATCGTTCGCTCCAGACCGGCGCCGTGGGATAGCTGGTGTAGCGGGGTCCCGGCTTGTCGTGGCGGGCCAGCAGATCGAGGGAGATGGTCAGGGTCATCGTTCAGGGCGCTCCGTGATACCGCGCGCTTTCCTCATGCACGGCGTTGACCATCGCCACGGCGTGTGCGACGGGGATGTCCGGCAGTATTCCGTGCCCCAGATTGAAGATGTGCCCTTCGCCCCTGCCGTACCGTTGCAGTATTCTTGCCACCTGGGCGCGGATCGCCTCCGGCGGCGCGTAGAGCGCGCAGGGATCGAGGTTGCCCTGCAGGGCCACCCGGTGCCCGATTCTCCGGCGGGCTTCGCCGATGTCGATCCGCCAGTCCAGACTCAGGACATCGGCGCCGGTCTCGGTCATCAGCTCCAGATAATCCCCTCCGCCGTTCACGTAGAGGATGACGGGGGTTCCCTCCCGGCGCAGGCCGGCGATCACGCGACGGGCGTAGGGCAAGGCGAACTCGGCGTACTCCGCCGGCGACAACGCGCCGGCCCACGTGTCGAACAGCTGCACCGCGTGCGCGCCCGCCGCGATCTGCGCGTTCAGATAGGCGGTCACCGTGTCGGTCAGCCGTTCGAGCAGGGCGTGCAACAGTTTGGGCGTTTCAAACAGCCGTCGCTTGATCCCGTAGAAGTTTTTCGACGTTTCCCCTTCGATCATGTAGGTGGCCAGCGTGTAGGGCGCGCCGGAAAAACCCAGGAGCGGAATGCGCCCCTCGAGCGCCTGATTGATCAGGCGGATCGCCTCCGGCACGAATCCCATTGTCCCGGCCGGATCCGGCACCCGCAGCCGGGCGAGATCGGCCTGCGTGCGGATCGGATCGGGCAGCTGCGGCCCCTTGGTCTCGGTGAAGACGACGGTCATCCCCATCGCTTCGACGGGTATCAGGATATCGGAGAAGAGGATTGCCGCGTCAACGTCCATCACCTCCAGCGGGGTCAGCGTCGCCTGCAGCGCGAGCTCGGGCGTCTTGCACAGCTGCATGAAGCTGACCTTCTCGCGGAGCGCGCGGTAGGAGGGCAGATAGCGACCCGCCTGGCGCATGATCCAGACCGGTGTGCGGTCAACTGGCTCCCTGCGGCAGGCTTTCAGCAGGCGGTCATTCTGTAGAGTTGGCTGTATTGTCGGTACGCGGTTCATCGCCTCTCCGGGCGGTCGATGCCGCCAAGCGTGTCATGGTAGAAAATTCACGCGGCGCTGTCAAGGAATCATCTATTGTAGGGGCTGCGTCGCCGGCATCCAATGTGGGGGCCCGTGCGGGATCGAACCCCGTCCTCCGTTGCCCCCACACCCTTGAGCCTCCTCCTCACGCTCGCTGTGCTCGCTGGGCAGCTTCCCATGGGCGGAGCGAGACAGAGGACCCCGCCAGCAGGCGGGGTGTATGCGGATCTGTGCATGACGCGCATGGTTTAATGTGCCACGAGTTCACCCTGAACGGGCTTATCTATGAAAAGAGCGTCCGGCGGGGATCGGCGCGATCGCCCTGTTGCTCACGCAGGCGACGGAGCTGTTCCATTAGTCCCCGTTCCTCCTGTGAGAGCGAGGCCGGGGTGACGATCTTTACTGTGAAATACAGATCGCCGCGACTTCCACCTGAGGTGCCCGAGGCGGCGCCGTGCAGGCGCGGCAGCCCCTTCTCCTTCAACCGGAGACGGCTCCCCTGCTGGCTGCCCGGCGGAATTTTCAACGACACACGCCCCTCCAGCGTCGGCACCTGCACGGTGGCGCCAAGCACGGCCTCATCGTCGCGAATCGGCAGCTCGCAGACCAGGTCATGGCCGTCGACCTGAAACCACCGGTGGCGGCTCAGATGCACTTCGAGAAAGAGATCGCCCGGCCGCCCACCCGGCCCCGCCGATCCGCCCATGCCGGCCAACCGGACGCGCGAACCTTCGGTCACCCCGCGGGGAATTTTGACATCGAGGCTCTTGTGCCCCGGAACAGCTCCGCGGCCGCCGCACTCCGGGCAGGTGACCATCGTCATTGTCTCTCTGTGGGTCTCCGCCTGTCGCTTCCCGCTCCGCCGTCCCTGTCCGGCGACCACGCCCGTGCCGTGACAACGGCCGCAGGGGTGATCGACGGTCACTTGCAACCGCCGGCTTGTCCCGTGAAAGGCCTCTTCAAGGGACAACTCAACCGGCGCGGTAATCGTCTCGCCCTGGATTGCCTGGCCGGCCGCCCCTTCGTGCCCGGCAAACGGCCCCCATCCGCGCGGCGCGCCCCGACGGCCCGCGCCGCCGAAAAACGTTTCAAAGAAATCGTTCAGATCAAATGTTTCGGCGCCCCCCCATTCAAATCCCGGCGCCGTGTATTGCCGGGCCGCGTCCTTGTTGCGGAGGATCTCCTCCCAATTGGCGCCGAGTTCGTCATATTTTTTCCGTTTCTCCTGGTCGCCCAGCACTTCATAGGCTTCATTGACCACTTTGAAACGCTCTTCGGCCTTTTTGTCGCCGGGATGTAGGTCGGGATGATATTTTCTGGCCAGCGCCCTGTAGGCCGACTTGATCTCCTGCGCGCTCGCCTGTTTACCGACGCCGAGCACTTTGTAATAATCCTTGTATTCCATTTTGTTCAGATGTGGGGCCCGTGCGGAGACTCTTTCTCCGCCTTGTCTCCGGAGATGTCAGATTTTATCGGTTCAGCAGCTCTTTGAGCAATGATTTGCCCGTCTGCTGCAATTCATCCATTTGGTCGGACATGACCTCGTCGAGCACCCGTTTGCTCAACCTCCCCCTGGTCCGCTTAGTCAACAGCTTCACGTCCGGCAGCACCTTCGGTTCGGCGATCGAGCCGCGAAGCAGCACGGGAATGGACAGGCGGCCCTGGACGGACAACAACGCAAGGGCCGTCTTGTCGAATTGCCGGCTGACCGGCTTCGAGAGGCGCATCTCCGCTTTGAGGTCGACCAGCCGAGGCGGTGTCAACCCCACCCGGCCCGAGGCGGTGAGGGAGAAATCGTCCGACTCGAGCTGGAAGGAACCGATCGACGCGATGCCTTGACCCAGGGTCGCCTCGGCCGTCGCCGTGGAAAAGGGGGTGCGCGCGGGACCCTTCGACTCGGAGACCGTTCTGCCGATCAATTTGTGCAACTGGTCCGTCACGGTGCCGGACACATCAATGCCGAGGATCGCCCCGTCGCGCACATCAACCCGCCCGGTGCCTTGAACGGTCTTGACCAGCTCCTGCCAATTCAACCTGGAGCCGAGCGTCCCGGTCATCGACACGGCGACGGTCGACCTGCCGGTCATCCTGGGTGCCGAAGCCGACCAAGCGCGCTGCAGCGATTCCAGATCGACGGCGCTGAGCCCGACGTCGCCGGTAAAGGGCCGGTCGGGCCGGGAGAGATCAACGGTGCCTTTCGCATCGACGGTGCCGCCCGCCGTGTTCGCCGTCAAGCTCTCAAGGTGCACCGCGCCGCCGCGCATCCGGCCGGATGCACGGATCGTCTTGAACGTCTGCTGATGCAGGCGAAGCTCGCCGATGGTCGCGTCGACCGCCACGGATCCAGGCCACGGCGCGGCCGCCGCCGGCGGCGGCAAATCGGAGGTCGGCCGCCCGGCGAGCGTCTCGGCGGCGAAGGCCGTCGCGGGCGCTCCGGCCCGTTCACTCCCGGCCATCAATTCATCAAGATCGATCCTCTTTGAGTCGACGCGAATGCTCCAACCGGCACCTGACTCAGAACCGGGGAGCGTGCCGGTGTCGGCCGATTCACTGCGATCGGGATGAATGACCGCATGAAGGTCGCTTTTCCCGAATCCGAATCGCAGGTCGGCCTCCTCGATCGCCGGGCCGGCCGCCGCCACCCTGATGCTGCCCGACAGCGCGATCGGGGCCGCCCACTCGCCCACATGAGCCGATCCGTTGAATGTCATTCTTTCTCCAAGGCGCACATGGTCGACCGACAGGTTGATCCGGTCGGTCTTTATCGGCGCCGAGCGTCCGCGCAGGTCTTGCATGGTGATGGTGCCGTTGATCACCCGGAGACGGTCGAACGCAGGCGGCGCCGGCGGAGTACCCGTTGGTGAGGCCGCGCGGCCGGCTCTGACTGAATGGTCCGACGCGGCGGCGGCACCCAGGGTTTGATAGTTCCATCGGCCGTCGGCCCGCTTGATCAACGTCACGGCGGGACGTGTCACCGTCAGAGTCGCAATGTCGATCTCGCGATGCAGCAGGGGCCAGAGGGCGGGACGGACGGTCACGGCCTCCGCGCTGAAGAAGGGCGCGGCGCCAAACGCTGGATCGTCCATGATCGTGACGTCGCGCACGGTCACGCCGATCGGGCGCCACGACAATCGAATGTGGCCGACGGTGAGGCGTCGACCCAGCGCCTGTTCCGCCGCGGGCACCCAGCGGGCCTTGAGCGCTTCCAGATCGGCCGCGACCGGAAGCAGGAGGACAACCAGCAGCACGACCGCGCACAGGCCGCCCATCACCCAGAGGAGGCGTTTCATCTCATGCCCCGCAGCGGCACGGACCGGTCATTGGCAATCCGACATGGGCAACTGAGCAAATCGGGCGATCCAAACCTTACCGACGACGCGGTTTACTGACCCACAATAATTCCGGTTCGCCGAGCCGGTGGCCGGTCCATCGCGCCAGGACGAACAATAAATCACCGAGACGATTCAGATAGACCACGCCGTTCCGATCGACGGGCTCCCGACGGGACAAGCTGACGACGCGCCGCTCGGCGCGCCGACAGACGGTCCGGCAGATGTGCAGGGTGGCGGTCAAGGGGCCGCCGCCCGGCAGAAGAAACGAGGTCAACGGTTTGAATCCCGCCAGCAACCGATCCATCGTCCGTTCCAGCCCGGTGATCTCAGTCTCGCTGATGCCCGATCCGCCGGCGTGAGACCGGACGGGCGGCGTGGCCAGCCGGGCGCCCAGATCGAACAGCCGCTGCTGGATCTCCTCCAGCAGCCCCCCGATCATGAGGCGCTCCTCATCGGCGAGCAGCGAGGCATTCACATGGGCGCGGGCCATGCCCACCCAGCTGTTCAGCTCATCCACCGCGCCGTAACTTTCCACACGCGGGTTGTCTTTGGCCACGCGCCGGCCGCCGACCAATCCGGTCGTTCCCCGATCGCCCGTGCGCGTGTAGACGCGTGTAATGCGGACCGCCATGGTGTCTTTCTCACTCAGGTAGATAATCGCCGGTGGGCAGTGGACAGTAAAGCAAGACGGTCCGTTCAGGTCGCGGTCTGCCGCCTGCCGGTCCCTGGCTGCTCACCTTCAGGGCAGGACGTCGATGACCCCCCACATCTGAAAATGGATCGCGCAGAAGAAGTTGTATTCGTCGGCCCGCACGAATTGATGCTCGTAGCTTTCTCCCGGGTGGATCGTGTGATAGATCAGCAATTCCCGTGATGACGCCTTGGGATCCTGGCTGACCACCAGATGTTTCTGCGTATCGTGGTTGGTCCAACGCACGATGTCCCCCACGTGCACCGTCGACACTTGCGGGGCAAACGCGAAGCTGTCCTTTTCAACGATGATTTCATGCACGGCGCCGACCGGGAGGGTCGGCTTCTGCTGGGGCGTTTCTTCGATCGCGCGTCCATCCGCCGGACACAGCATGAGAAGTGCCGCCGCCAGCGCGCCCCAGCCCAGCCGTCGGGTCGCCGCCTGACGCCCCGTCATGGCGCGTCCCCGTTGGACTTCGCCGGCCGTCCGACGTGGCAACACCACCGCACCAGCTCCGCAACGGCGGCCGGGCGCAGGCCGGCCGTCGGTTTGACAAAGACAATGGCAAAGGAGTCGGCATCCACCAACACGTCCTCCTGAAACCCGGCCGCGGCAAAGAGCGGCTGGTACCGCCGCTGCAGCGGCCGCAACTGCTCGCGAGCCACCCGCTGCAATTCGTCTTCGCCCAGATCCTCGTTGCCGGCGCCCGAGACCAGCAACCTGAGTTCTTCCATGTCCACGCCAAACAGACACCGGACACTGTCAGGGGTCACTTCGATCAGTCCATCGTCGGGACCGCCGTCAACGGTTAGGTGTCCGGAGGTCTCTTCATGGAAGGCCACCCCCGCGTTGCGCAACAACGCTTTGACCGTTTCCATCTCAACGGACGATTCACCCGGGACGGCGGGTTCGCACCTTGACTCGCTCATGTCACCGTCCCTTGTCGCCGATGGGCGCAGCGGACGGATACGCGGCGCCCTGGGGGGAGCAGTGCTCGCAGGGGCAGAGCCGGCGGAGCAGCGAAAACCCGTAGATACCCGTCGCGTGGCCATCGCTCCATTCCAGATGGATCGCATAGCGCCCCACCGGCCTGATCATGACGGGCACGATGTCGGACGGGATCTGATCCACCCGCACCAACACGGTCCGGCTCCATTCATCCACACAGGCAGCGCATTGACACTGCGCCCTGAGATAGCGATAGGGATAGGTACCGACGTGGCCGTCGGCCCACGTGACCCGGAGCCCATCGGCTTCTTTTCTGATTTCAGTCGGCAGAATTGTCGTGTTGGCCGTCATCTCGATGGCCATTATACACCACCCCCCTCATGACACCAAGTGGCACGTGTCTCGCCGGTGCATCCGCGTTGCGCGGCCCGAGCGGCTCGTGCTACGCTTCATCACGCATCCAATCAGAGTAGTCCAGGATCGAACAGGAGGCCGACAATGGGACGTTTATCAGAGCAGGAGATTGCGGCGCGCCTCCGCAACCTCCCCGACTGGCGGTTGACCAACGGAGCCCTCAACAAACTCTTTACCTTTCCGACGTTTTCAGACGGGATTCGGTTCGTGGATCGGGTGGCGGTGATGGCCGATGCCGCCGATCATCACCCCGATATTGACATCCGTTACAAACGGGTCACGATGACCCTCACCACCCATTCGGCCGGCGGCATTACAGAGAAGGACTTCGCCCTCGCCGGCCAGATTGAACGGGCCGTCTCAGCCTGACGGCCCTCCTCGACGCCCACACACCGCAGAGCTGTCCGTCTCCACACCCGGTTCGGATTCATCTTAGACCAGCTGACGGTGACGGCGCCGGGGTTTCGATCTCGGCGGAGCCTCCACGTTGGGATGGTGCTGGCGGTTTCTGACAATCACCGGATCCACCACCTCTCCGCAACTGATGCAGCGCCAGCCCATAAAACAGAGCTCGCCCGTCTCGTCATACAAATCGCAAAACCGCTCCAGCGCCATGACACCCTTGCATCTCGGGCAGTTCATGGATGTCACCTCCCTTGTCTTAGCCATGGAATGTCGTCCTTTCCAATCGTCTCAAACAGCGCTTTAACCCTTCAAACGAGCGTTCCATCACCCGCACATCGTGATCCACCTTCGCCAGCAAAATCCCCCCTTCGATCGTCGACAACACAAGAAACGCCACATCCTCGGCGTCCACATCGGGCGCGATCTCGCCGCGCCGCTGCGCCGCTGAGATTGTCCGTTCCACCGCGTGCCTCCATGCCTCAAAGATGCGCGCCAGCTTGACTCGGAATTCTTCGTGATGATCGCTCATTTCCGCAGCGAGGTTGCCCAGCGGGCAGCCACCCTCGCACTGGGTCTGGCGCGCCGTTTTGATCAGACAGTCAAGCATCCAATCGATCGATTCAAGACCCCGTTCATGAGCCAGCCGTTCGAGCAAGGTTGAGTGAATATGGGCGGCCGCCCTATCTACGATCGCCAAACCCACCTCATCCTTGCTCCTGAAGTAATGATAAAACTGACCTTTTCCAGCTTCCGCCGCCACCAGAATGTCATCCACGCTGGTTCGGTGAAATCCTTTCATGTGAACCAATTGCGCAGCGGATTGAATGATCTGATCGCGTTTGGAAACGGACTGTGAGAGTTTCATGATTCAACCACCCGTCTAGCCCAGCTTTATTGTACCTACTGGTCGGTACAATAATACATTTCTATCTTCTGAAAGTCAATCCCTTCAGCAATATCCACATCCGGCCGCCTTGACAGTCATTTTCGCCTTGATTACAATTAATTACGTCTGTATAGAGGAATCTGAAAGTATTTGGATTGATCTACTGCACAGTTTAGAGGGCTGAGGGGCAATGGAAAATTTGCGTTTAATGACCATCATGCCGGATGGGACGATCAAGCAGATTAATCCGTTTACCGGAGCGGAAGTCTGGGCCGTGCCCGGCCGGGGCCATCGTCCCATGACCAATGGGACCGCGGCGCATCCCGCCCCGATCGAACACCACGATGTGGAGGATTATTGCAATTTCTGCAAGGCACATTATCTTTCCACCCCGCCTGAAAAAGACCGACTGGTGCTGGAAGGCGGTCA
>DATJYI010000055.1:0-10679 GCA_035499635.1 Nitrospiria bacterium
ACAACAATAAACAATGGGGGGGCTCTGGGGGGAGATAACGTCTCCCCCCAGAGCCAATCGATGGGGATTGGGGAGGAGATAACGTCTCGGCATTGAAATCAGGGGGAGGTGCCGGTTCCTCCCCATGATGATCCCCATTGGATGTACACGTTCACGAGCGTACGGTTCTGCGTATATGGTGAGCCCAATTACCGATGGGGGGATTGGGGAGGAGATAGCGTCTCCCCCCAAATTCAATCAACGGGGCTGGGGGGAGATAGCGTCTCCCCCCAGATATAAAGACCAGGCTGCCAGGGAGTGCACATTTTACCTGACTTAAATACACAGTTTCATGCAACCGTGAACGGCAGTCGCTCGGGCTTTACCCTGCTGGAAATCATCGTCGCCCTGGCCGTGCTGGCCGTGGCGTTGACCGCCTTGCTGACGCTGCGCAATCGCGACGTGGCGCTGCAGGCGCATGCCCGCCATCTGGTGACGGCCACGTCGCTGGCGCGGGCCAAGCTGGAGGAGCTGAGCCGGGTGGCCGGGACGGGTCAAATGGACGATGCGGGCGATTTTGGCGAGCACTATCCCGGATACGTCTGGACGCGGACGGAGGAGCCGACCCCGATCCCCAAGTGGGTGGAATTAACGGTGACCGTGAGCTGGCCGGAAGGCGGCCGGCAGGAACAGGTGGCGCTGGTGACCTATGTGGAGCAACAGCAGAGCGTTCCGGCGCTCTGATGACGGACGCCGGCGGGGCTTTACCCTGCTGGAGCTTCTGCTGGCCGTGGCGCTGCTGGCGATCATCGCCGCAACGGTCTATGCCAGTTTTCGGGCGACGGTGTCGGCCATCGACCGTTCGACGCAGGAGGGCGCTCCGGCGCAGGCGGCGAGAGTAATTCTGTCGCGCCTGGCCGATGAGCTGACCTCCACCGAGTGGAGCTCGACGCGTCAGGAGACGCTGTTTCTTGGGACGACGCAGGAGGAAAAGGGGCAGACGATCGGACAGTTGCAGTTCTCCAGCCGGTCGCACACCTGGTATCCGACGCAGCCGCCGGCCGTCGAAATGACGACCATCGGATACGAAGTCGACCCGGGCCCGCGCGGTCTGCAATTGTGGCGCACGGAGGTCATCAATCCGTTTCTGGTCGACGGCGGGACGGAACGGGTGATGATGACCGATCAGCTGGCCAATGTGCAGTTCCGCTATTTTGCCAATGGCAAATGGGAGACGGAATGGGATGCCGGCCAGCAGCATCAACTGCCTGATTTGGTGGAAATCGTGCTGACCTTTGCGAAGGCGGACGGGCCCCCGGAGGAATTCCGCACGGTGGTGTCGCTGCCGACAAAAGGAATCTGATGCCGCGCCGGACCGTCGGGGTGGAGATGGGCGCGGAGGCGATCCGCCTGGTCCGCGTGGTCGGCGGGCTGCGCCAGTCGAAGGTGGAGGGCTGGCAGGTGCGGCCGTTGCCGCCCCCCGACCGGGTCGATCACCGGTCGGCCGTCGTGCAGGCGCTGCGCGAGCTGGCGGCGGCCGGATGGTTCAACGCCGACCAGATCGTGCTGTCGCTGCCGGGTGATCAGGCGACCAGCCGGGTCGTGACCGTGCCGTTTCAAGATCCGCAAAAAGTCGGCCAGGTGCTGCCGTTTGAAATCGAGTCGCTGCTGCCGTTCGATCTGGACCAGGTGCTGATCAGTCCCGCGGCCGTTCAGCGCACGCCGACCGGCAGTCGCGTGCTGGCGGTGGTGCTGCCCAAGAGCCGGATGACCGCGTTGCTGGAGATGACCGCGGAGGCGGGCATCGATCCGACCGTCGTGGAGATCGGGCCGTCGTCCCTGGCGCGCCTGGCCCGCGCCGTCGTCCCCCCCGCGGGGCGATTGGCGGACGGGTCGTCCGAGGCGCTGCTGACCGTCATGGAGCTGGGTGATGCGACGACCACGCTGGCCGTCTGTCGGGGCGGCCGGTTGCTTTCAGCCCGGACCCTGTCCGGTCGGGCCGGTCTGTCGCCGGAGTCGGATCAGGCGCTGTTGGCCGAAGTGAAGCGGGCGGTTCATTTTTCCGCCCTGGAGGAACGGGCGGAGGCGACTGCGCTGCTGGTCTGCGGCGCCAGGGCCGACGAGGCCGACGCCTCCGGACTGACCGAGCGGCTGAGCGCCGAGCTCAACGCGCAGCGGATCGAGGAAGTTCCCGCCTGGCTGTCCCCGCCCGATGCGCAGGGCGGCTGGCCGGCGGCGCGCCCGTTCGCCCAGGCGATCGGCGCGGCGCTCCGATCGCCGGAAGAGTCATTCAATTTCCGCCAGGCGGAGTTCGTGTCGCCCTCGGAGCAGAGCCGGGCCCGCACGCGCTCCGTCGGGGTCGTCGCGGCGGTGCTCGTCCTCCTGCTGCTGGCCGGAGCCGATCTGTTCACCCGCTACTACGTGAGGGAACGGGCCTACGAGGCTGTCAAGGCGGAGCAACGGGCGCTCTTCACCAGAAGCTTCACGGACGTGCGGGGCGTGGTCAATGAGCTGGAACAGGCCAGGGACGCGATGAAGACGCTGAACCGCCGGGCCTCGTTCCTCGGCGAAGGGGAGCCCAGCGCGCTGCTGGTGCTGGACCGCCTGACGAAGGCGCTGCAGGCGCTGCCGGAGCTGCGGGTCGACCGGATGTCGATCGCCGGCGCCGACGTCCGGTTCGAAGGCGAAGTTAATTCGTTCGAAGCCGTCGACCGGGTCAAGGAGCTGCTGCGGGGCGTGGAATCGGCCACGCAGGCGACGATCAGCGACGCGAGGATGAGCGTGGATCAACAGCACGTACGGTTCAGGGCGGAGCTGAGCTTTGCGCCGCCCGCGGAGCCGGCCGGCCGGACGGGATGACGGGATGACGGCGATCAATGATTTGTGGCGGCGGCTCTCCTGGCGGGAGCAGTTGGTGCTCGGCTGGGGAGGCGTAATCGTTCTCGGCCTGGTCGTCTACATGACGGCGGTCGATCCGTTGCTGCAGCGGATGGCGATGCTGGACCGGCTGATCCCCCAGAAACAGAGGGAGCTGGACCAGCTCAACCGGCTGCGCGACGAGTACGGCCGGCTCAAAGGCCAGGTCGACACGGACGTGCGGGCGATGGGCACCGATTTTTCCCTGGCGACCTTCGCGGAAAAGACGGTCCTCGACAAGGTCGGCAAGTCCCATCTGGCCGGGATCAAGCCCCAGCCGGAGATGCCGTTTGAAAATTACCAGGAGGTCGCCGTCGAAGTGAGGCTGGAGCAGGTGCAGCTGGGGCAGATCGTCTCGTTTCTCACCGGCCTGGAGCAGGCGCCCCAGCGGCTGCGCGTCAAGCGGCTGGAGATCAAGAGCCGGTTCAACGAGCCCGATCTGCTCGACGCCGCGATCACCGTGGCCGTCTACCAGTTGAAGACGGGCCAGCCCCAGCCCGGATCGACAACGAGCGCGCCGGCCGCGCCCGTTCCGCCGCCGATGTGACGGTTACTGGCTCGTGACGGAGGTGATAAAAGTAGGAGGTCCGATCCAGAAATCGGCCGTTTTTGGATTGACGGAGCAATTTGGAGTGCTGCAGGCCAATTGGATCGTGCCGTCCTGAGCCGGCGGCGGAGCCGGTGGAGGCTGCGTCGAAGTTAGATATTGATAATTGAATTGGGTGTTGCTGGGGCTGGTGTCGCTGGTTTCGTCATAGAAGAAGAGCTCCTGGATGCCGGCTATGAGATTAATGACGAACGTTGAGTTGGTGCTGGAATCAACAGAGATGGTTTGGTTGAGAGGAATGTTATTAACGGTCGGATAACCGGCAAAGAGGCCGGTACTCCCTTGATAGGGAGCATTGGAATTATTCGTGCACGTGCTGCGGGGCGTGCAGGGGCTGCCGTTAGTTTGATCGATCCATTCTAAATCCGCGGTGGTGTCGCCAAGATCGTTAGGATTGTCGGAGGTCGGCACGGTCATGTCATTAATGCTCAAGAGCATGTCAAAGGGGGAGACCGCCGTGCTATTGTTGTTATTGCAAAGGCAGACTAGCGGTTCATTCATGCTTTGAAAATAGCTGCGCAAACGCCTGATATGAGTTTGTTGCATGGCATCCACAGCCGAAATGTCCGCTTCGTAATAGTAGACCTGCAGTTCCAGATGGTCATAGGTGCCGTTGCTGATGTCGTTTTTAGAGGCCACCGTGACCCTGGTGGGGCTGTTATAGAGTCGGGTAAAGAGGGGTGCCCCGGTGCCCTGATCGAAAATGGTGAAGCTGTCCGACGACGTGCTGCTGGTCAGTTTGACGCTTTGCAGCCCAATCGCGTAGCCGGTTGGTGTCAGTTTGACACCGGTCCAGCCGTCGCTCACGCTATTCTCCTGGGCGGTGGTCGACATATCCATCATGGCCTGCAGTGTGACGTTGGCCCCGTTGTTGCAACCCATCAATGCAAAGAGCGCTGAAAGGACGACGACGGCCGAGCGGGCGGGGCGGAGACGACGCAGCATAACTGCGTTTACAACCATGGCGACACAGTATATCACACGGCAATTTAGTCCCGTTGGCTGTGCATCATGATAGGCGTCGAGTGATGCGGCCAGTACGGTCTGAACGGGGGGCGGCGTTGGTGCTCGCGCTGCTGATCGTCGCGCTATTGATGACGCTGGTGCTGGAGTTCGACCGGTCGGTCCGCCTGGAGCACCGGGCAGCCGGCAACTACCGGGACGCCACGGCGGCCTTCTATCTGGCCAAGGCGGGGCTGGAGGAGGGGCGGGCGCTGCTGGCGGCGGATCAATTGTCCGGGAGCACGTCGGACAATCTGACGGAAGCGTGGGCGCTGCCGGGCGAGACTCCGCTCGGCGCGGGCATGATGCGCGTGTCGATCGTCGATGAAGAGCGGTATTTCCCGATCAACTCGCTGGTCACCAGCAATACCGTGAATGTGGCGCAGGTGGCGCAATTTCAACGGCTGCTGCGGGCGCTGCAGATCGACGACCGGCTGGCCGACGCGGTGATCGACTGGATCGACCAGAACGACGTCGCCCTGCCCGACGGCGCGGAAAGCGACTATTACGAATCGTTGTCGCCGCCCTACCGCGCGCACAACGGCCCGATCGACAGCCTTGAGGAGCTGCGGCTGATCAAGGGGGTGACGGACGACGTCTACAACCGGCTGGCGCCCCATCTGACCGCGCTGCAATCCGGCGGGAGCTTCCAGATTAATCTGAACACGGCCGATCCCGTTGTCCTCGGGGCGCTGGATCAGGATCTGACGCCGGACCTGGTGAATCGACTGATCGAGAACCGGCCGATCAAGTCATCGCTGGATGTCGGCTCGATACTGGGCAACAATGAGCTGGCGACGAATCTGCAAGGTACAGATGGGGCGAGTGTCACCAGCAACAACTTCACCATCCAGGCGGAGGGGATCGTCAACGGCGTCAGCAAGGTGGTGATCATGCAGACGAACCGCAACGCGCAGGTGCCGCTGTGGGTGCGAGTGCCGTCGTAATCGGCATTTCCATACCGGACTTTTCCACCGGCTCTGTTCATCTTATTCACAGCCTCTTCACCGGGAACTAACAAGATATAGTAAGGATAATTCGTCATTCTCCCATATCTTGTACTTTTTTCTTGACATCAATCAGTGAGTGGCGTAGAAAGGAACCCATGATGTTCACCCGCCTGATTGATTCCCATGACCGCCGGGTTGCTCTGCTCATCGAACGTGATCAGATCAGGCGGATCGGAGAGGGGCCGGGTCATGTTGAGCTGGCCGGCCGGCCGGCGCCGCAGGGCCAGAGCGGCGCGGTCTAGGCGGAGCCCAGCACCTTGAACGGCATCATCGCAACGCAGCACATCATTCCATTGCAGGATACCGCCGAAACCCGTCTGACAGGCAAATGAACCGGAGACGGGTGTTCGACACCGAGGGGCCGCGCGGCGCGTGCGCGCGGTGTGGCGAGATTAATTGGTGAACGAAGGAGGAATCAGATGAGTGCGACGCCACCAGAGGCGGTAGGCGAAACCGTGTCATCGGCCGAGGCGTCAGCTCCGGCTCCGGGCCCCGGACCGGCCCCCGGACTCACAATTGACCGGCGGTGGAGCATTGCGGGGCGCCATCCCTACGAGGAGGTCGTCTGGGAGGGACGCCGCTCCGTCATCACGGATGAAAAAGGACGGGTGATTTTCGAAGCGCCGCGCGTGGAGGTGCCGGCGGACTGGTCGCAGCTGGCCACCGACATCGTCGCGTCGAAATACCTGCGCAAGGCCGGCGTGCCGGGCACCGGCTGCGAGACGAGCGTCAAGCAATTGATCACCCGCGTCGCCCGCACCATCCGGGAGGCGGGTGACAACCTCGGCGGCTACTTCGCCACCGGCGACGACGCCGACGCGTTTGAAGCGGAGCTGACCGCGCTGCTCCTGACCCAGCGGGCCGCCTTCAACTCACCCGTCTGGTTCAACTGCGGCCTCTATCATCGGTACGGCATTCTGGGCAGCGGCGGCAACTGGTACTGGAACCCGGCGCAACAGCGCGTGGTGGAAAGCGACAACGCCTACCAGCATCCGCAATCGTCCGCCTGCTTCATCCAGTCGATTCATGATGATCTGATGTCGATCTACGATCTAGTCAAGCATGAGGCGCGCATCTTCAAGTATGGTTCCGGCAGCGGCACGAATTTCTCCCGCCTGCGGGGCAAGCAGGAGAAGCTCTCCGGCGGCGGGACATCGTCGGGCCTGATGTCGTTTCTGGAGGTCTTCGACCGCGCGGCCGGCTCCACCAAGTCGGGCGGGACGACCCGCCGGGCGGCCAAGATGGTCTGCCTGGACGCCGATCATCCGGAAATCGTCGATTTCATCGAGTGGAAGATGCGCGAAGAGAAGAAGGCCAAGGCGCTGATCGCGTCGGGCTACGAGGCCGATTTCAACGGCGAGGCCTACCGGACCGTCTCCGGACAGAATTCCAACAACTCCGTCCGGGTCACCGACGAGTTCATGCGCGCGGCGCAGAACGGCGGCAGCTGGCAGACCAGGCTGCGCACGACCGGCCAGGCGTGGGAGACGCTTCCCGCCGCGGAGTTGTACCGGAAGTTGTGCGACGCCGCGTGGCACTGCGCCGATCCCGGGCTGCAGTACGACACGACGGTCAACGACTGGCACACCTGCGCGAACACCGACCGGATCTACGCGTCGAATCCCTGCAGCGAGTACATGTTCCTGGACGACTCGGCCTGCAACCTCTCATCGATCAACCTGGTCAAGTTCGTGGACGACGCCGGCCGGTTCGACATCGAGGGATTCCGGCACGCCTGCCGGATCATGATTCTCGCGCAGGAAATCCTGGTCGATTTTTCCTCCTATCCGACCGAGCGGATCGCGCAGAACAGCCACGACTACCGGCCGCTGGGGCTCGGCTTTGCGAACCTGGGCACGCTGCTGATGGTCCAGGGGCTGCCCTACGACAGTCCGGCCGGCTTTGCGACGGCGGGAGCCATCACCGCCGTCATGTGCGGCACCGCCTACCGGACATCGGCCGAGGTCGCCCGCTCGAAGGGGCCCTTCGCCGGCTACGCCGCCAACCGCGACCCGATGCTGCGGGTGATGAACAAGCACCGCGCGGCCGCCTACGCCATCGATCCGGCCGTCTGTCCGCCCGATCTGCTGGCGGCGGCCCGGGAGGATTGGGATTCGGCCGTGGCCTGGGGCGAGCAGCACGGCTACCGCAACGCCCAGTCGACCGTCATCGCGCCGACCGGCACGATCGGCCTGCTGATGGATTGCGACACGACCGGCATCGAGCCCGATTTTGCGCTGGTCAAGTTCAAGAAGCTGGCCGGCGGCGGCTACTTCAAGATCGTCAATCAGTCGGTCCAGCGCGCGTTGCACAAGCTGGGGTACGACGGGGCTCAGATCCGGCGGATGGTCGCCTACGCCTGTGGATCGGGCACGCTGACCGGCGCGCCGTGGATCACCGTCGATTCGTTGTCGGCAAAGGGGATCGCCGGGGAGGATCTGGTCAAGGTCGAAGCGCAGCTGCCGACCGTGTTCGAACTGGACCACGCATTCACGGTGGCCACGCTCAGCGAGGCGTCGCTGGCCGCCTGCGGGGTGACCCGCGCCCAGCTGGCCACGCCGGGCTTTTCGTTCCTGAAGGCGATCGGCTTCTCCATCGATCAGATCCGCGAGGCCAGCGACGTCATCTGCGGCCGGATGACGCTGGAAGGCGCACCGGAGCTAAAGCCGGAGCATCTGCCCGTCTTCGACTGCGCGAACAAGTGCGGCCGGTACGGCACGCGCTTCATCGCCCCGATGGGCCACCTGCGGATGATGGCGGCCGTGCAGCCCTTCATCTCCGGCGCCATCTCCAAGACGGTCAACCTGCCCGCCGAGGCGACGGTGGAGGAGATCGAGCGGATCTACACCGAAGGCTGGCGGATGGGGCTCAAGGCGGTCGCGCTCTACCGGGACGGCTCCAAATCATCACAGCCGCTGACGGGCAGCCAGTCCGCCTCCGGCGGAACGGGGCAAAGCGAACCGGCCGTCAAACATGTGGAATACCGGCCGCTGCGCCGGAGATTGCCGGACGAGCGGCGGGCGATCACGCACAAGTTCAGCATCGACGGCCACGAGGGCTACCTGACGGTCGGGCTCTATGAAGACGGCTCGCCGGGCGAGATCTTCATCGTCATGTCCAAGGAGGGGAGCACCATCTCCGGTCTGATGGACGCCTTCGCCACGGCCGTGTCGATCTCGCTGCAATATGGTGTTCCGCTGGCCGATCTGGTCTTCAAGTTCGCCCACATGCGGTTCGAGCCGTCGGGCTTCACCAAGCATCCGCAAATCCGGATCGCCAAATCGATCATCGACTATCTCTTCCGCTGGCTTGCGCTCAAGTTCATGCCGGCCGATCAGTTGCGGGACATCGGCGTGCTGCCGGAAGGGATGTCGAACGCCGGAGGCGCTGTGAACGGTTACGGCCAGGCGGCGGTGGCGCCGGCGCAAGCGGCCGTGGCGGTGCCGCCGATCGCGGGCGGGAGCGATGCGGCCGACCCTGCGTCGATGCGCGCCATCTCGAGGGATCTGTTCGGGGATGCGCCGCCCTGCGACACCTGCGGGGGGCTGATGGTCCGCAACGGCACCTGCTACAAGTGCCTGAATTGCGGGGGTACAAGCGGCTGTTCGTAAGTTATACGCTTAGCCGACTCAGCCAAGGGTAGTTCGTCGGCACGGGCTCGCTTCGGGTTACGGCCCTCAGCGGATAATTAATATGTGGGGGCCCGTGCGGTGCAGTCGCTCCTCCGATGCCCCCACGCCCCGGGCGCTCTCGGCTGCCACGTTGACCAAAGCCATGGGTTTGAGGCCTCCGACTTGCACCGAGAATCGAAGATTCGAGGTGGAGGGCGCTCCTCACCACCCCCGGCTGAGCCGGCTTTCTATAGTAATGTTCAAAGAATAGAGGAGGGGACACATGATGCGACATGTGTCCCTATTTTATTTTGTTTTTTTAATACCCCATGTGGAAACCGCGGCTCGTTACTCCCTGCGCCTCCCGCTCACGGCCGCATCATCCCGCCCCTGGCCGCTCCGGTCTGGTGAAATTATCTAAAAAATAGAAGAAGGGACACGTGATGCGACACGTGTCCCTCTCCACGTACCGCCGCTTTAGGAGGCATCGATGTTACCCACGCCTTGTGATGTTGAGCGAGATGACGATAAACCGTTATAGATGGTGACGTAAGACAGGATTGTGCCAATTATCGAGAAGAACAAATCGGCCGGCACCACGATGCAAAAGATCAGATTCATCCTCCTTTTCTGAATACCCCATCATACAATAAGGTATACAAAATCAACTCAAGCATCGCCAGACTCAAGATGGCGCCTCCTAGAACCCTGAGCACCACTTTCTGATCATAACTTGTGGTCAGTTGAGATTGGATTTCATCGGAGATGATAAATGCCTGTCCAGCCTCCTGCCCAATGCAGACATCCGTTGGACAATCGTGCGGGTTTGTTTTCAGCTCTTCGTCCAGAAGTTCTTGCTCGACATTCTTCATGACAGTGTCCCACTCCTCACTGCTGATGTACCCATCATGGTCGACATCGGCTTCCCTCAATTTCTGAGGATCATGTTTAATCTCATTAAGGCGTTGGATGAGATTTTTTTTGTGTTCGCTGACCGGTTCGCTGGCTTTCTTGGCTGTCCCGAGCACGCATACCGGTCGGTTTGGCAACACAAACCACTCCTTAAATCGCAGTCGATGCTCTCCAAACAGCCCACTGTACTCTAGGCCATTACGCATCATAAAAAAGACAATATTGTGGGGAAGCGGCTTGCCCAATCCCGTCTGAAACTCGTAATTAACAGGCAAGTTCAGTTCCGCGCCACGAGGAAGGATCATGATTTTGCCCGTTCCGTCGTCCAGCCAAAATGGACAGTCATTGCTGTCCCCCTGTGCAATGACTTCCCAATGACTTGAATTTCCTCTGCTCCGATACCGTTCAATGGTATACCTGTAGTAAACGCATTCGATCCTGGTGAACGGTGACTGTAATGGCTTGATCTTCCCCGTCTTGCCGGTCAGCTCGACCAGGCCCATCGCCAGACCGCGGACCGTAGATGTAGGTGTATTTTCAAGAAGTCTCTTCTCGCGCAATTGCCTGAACCCGTTGAAAAAATACTTGATGCCTAACAAGAGTAGCGTCAGGTAAATCATGATGTACGGCAAATCTTTCACA
>DATJYI010000056.1:0-11772 GCA_035499635.1 Nitrospiria bacterium
GGAGCTGGCCGCCAATCTGTACGAAGAGGAGACCGGCGGGCTGAGCGTCGGCCGGTCACACCCCGCTTTGTTCATTGAGATGATGCGGGGGCTGGGATTTTCCGAACGCGATTTTAGCCGCATCAGACTGCTTCCGGCGAGCCGGACCTACCGGCAGTGGATCGACACCGTCACCAGCCGCCGGCCCTGGATTGAAGGGCTGGCCGTGATGACGATTTTCGTCGAGGGGAGCGTCAAGGAGCGGCAGGAATTGGCGGATGAAGCGGCGGGCCACCGTCCGAAAAGTGCCGAGGAGATCGAGTCGGCGATCCGGAATCATCCGCTGGTCCGGTTTCACGGGGTCGACCCCAAGGCGATGGACCTGATCCGTGCCCATCAACGGGTCGAGCACGGCCACCGGCTCGCCGCCTGGCAGATGGTCCTGCGCGCGGCCGTCACTCCGTCACAACAACGCGCCGTGCTGGCCGCGATCGAAAAATCCCTTGATCTCTGGTTGCGCTATCGCGACGGCGTCGCCAAGGCGTGCGGAATTACACGCACTAGTTAGCGTATCGCTCCTTCGTATCTCCGGCGTCCAACAACCAATGGGGGGGTCGGGGGGAGATACGGTCTCCCCCCGAATTCATAGACCCGGCGGATCGCCCTTACATGACGCGTATGCCCGCTGCGTCACGGATTTAAGACCCGATAGATCATCCGTTCGTGCTGCCCACTCACTCACATCAAGGGAAGATGCTCCTCTCCCCCTGATAATCCCCGTCGCCATACGCCAATCGCATGTTACGGATTGAGCACACGGTATACGACATCGTGTTCCCTGGCGTGATCACTGACCTTCAAGCCAAAATCATCCCCCGGCACCGCCTTGGTAATCGACTCGTGCTCAACCTGCATCGAATCCACCCGTTGGCGAAAATCGGTGGTATGCCCTTTGATATGAATCGTATCGCCGACCTGCAGGGGCCCCTTGTCCAGCGAGATGACCGCCACGCCCAGATGGGAATAGTAGTGGACGACACGGCCGATCGGCTGCTCGCCGGGAGGAACCGCAGGAGCAGGCGGCGGAGCCTGTCTGGCCGCCGCGCGGGGCTTGGGAGCGGGCTTTTTGACCGCCGGTGTTTTTGCCGGCCGCTTTTTCGCCGTCGGCCGCCTGGCGGGTTTCCGCTTGGCGACTTTCTTCTTGGTCGGTTTTCTCTTCACCGGTTTTTTCTTCACCGGTTTTTTCTTCGCGGCGGTTTTCCTTGAATTTTTCCGGGCGGGTTTTTTCTTCGCGCTCTTCCGGATCCGTGCAGCCATCGATCACTCCTCCCCATCAATCAGGTGGATGAAATCGTGAAAAAACTGCGCCCATTGTAGGAGGGTCGCCCCGAAAAATCAATAGGTGAGAATCCGGGCTGGCGGGGGCAGAGCCCCCCCGCCCCGTCCCCATCGGGTTTACGCTACTAGGAACGTTGAGACAAGGGCACGTACGGACGCCCATGTACGCCTTCGTAAATCTGTTCTGGGCGGTAGATCTTGTTGTCCTTGAGCTGCTCGATCCAGTGGGCCAGCCAGCCGGCCACTCGGGCCATCGCAAAGATGGACGTGAAGCAATCCCTCTCAATCCCCAGCCGGTCGTAGACGATGCCTGAATAAAAATCAACGTTCGGCCGGATGCCCTTCGCTCCCAGCAACTCCTCGCCCACCCGCTCAACCTCCTGGGCCACCTCATAGAAGGGCGAGGGCCCCATGTGATCGGAGAGCTGCTGGGCCAACCGCTGCAGCACATAGGCGCGCGGATCCTTCACCTTGTAGATTCGATGACCCAGGCCCATGATTTTCTGCTTGGCGGCGATTCGTTTCTCCATGTAGTGGCGCACCCGGTCGACCGAGCCGATCTCCCGGATCATGTCGACGACGGCTTCGTTCGCGCCGCCGTGCAGCGGGCCGGTCAGCGTGCCGATGGCCGAGGCGACCACCGTGTAGGGATCGGCCAGCGTCGACGCGGTCACCAGCCCGCTGAAGGTCGACGCGTTCATCGTATGCTCGGCGTGAAGGATCAGGCAGATGTCAAGCACTCGGGCCGGAATCGGATCGGGCGGGCGTCCCGTCAGCATGTAGAGAAAATTTTCGGCCAGGCCGAGATCCTCTCGGGGAGGAATGAACTCATCCCCGTGGCGGAGCCTCGAGTAGGCGGCGACGATCGTGGGCAGCTTGGCGATGAGCCGGACGGAGGAGAGGTACTGCACCTCCGGCGCCTGGACGTGCTTGTCTGGATAGAACATACCGAGCGCCGCCACGGCCGCCTGCAGCGCGTCCATCGGATGGCCGTGCTCCGGCAGGCATTTGATCAGATCGAGGATGCGATACTTGATCCGGCGGTGACGGGCGACGGCCGCGGTGAACCGCTCCAGTTCGATTTTGGTCGGCAGCTTGTTGAAAATCAGCAGATACGACGTCTCCAAAAAGGAGCTTTTTTCACAGAGCTCCTCGATCGAGATGCCCCGGTACTCGAGGATCCCCTTCTCGCCGTCGATAAAGCTGACTGACGATTTGGCGGCCGGTACGCCGGCCAATCCCGGAAAATAATCCTGCATGAGTCAACGCTCCCTACGGGGTTTCAGTGATCTGGTAGCGCCGGACCCGCCCCGGTCCGCCGTAGATCATCAAGACCCGTTTCCACTCCCTGAGGTGGTAATTGGCCCAGGCGTTGGGCCGCCCATGGTAATAGGCATCCGGATCGGTGCCGTCCGCAGTCAGCTGCGTCGGCTCGGTGAAGCCCAGATCAAGCACCGTATCAAGCAATGATTCAGTCGTCAACCCCTTGCCCCGCAGCGCGACGTGGCTCAAGAACTCCAGAATCTGGTCGCTGTTCGCCATCGACACGCGATCAAGCGAATTGGTCCCTGACGTGTTCCCCTCTTCGGCCATCTGCCCGCCCCGCCCCTTTATATAAGCAGATGTCTCACGATTCCGCAAACGTGATTATTTCATGTGGGGGCCCGTGCGGCTGAAATATCGAATCCTGCCGCCTCACCGACTCGGCGGCGCGCACTGATGCTGCTCCTTCCTCATCGCAGGTGCAGCATTGGATGAAATCCCCGAACGCCCTGCATTCGGGTTGGCGATGCCTCCACACCCCTGGCCGCCGATGTTGTTCCCACCGGCCATATGGATCCCTGTTGTTTCGTCTCTGTGCGGGATCGACAATGTGTCATCACATGCACCCACATTCCAAGCTTGTTCCACTCTGCGCCTCAACCGGCCAAATAGATCAATTTATGGTGACCCTGACTCGAGACGAACCGCTTCTCCGGCGCGAGGATCGGGCAGCAGACCGGCCGCCTGGAATCGTTCCACAAGAGAATACGGCCGGACCGGAAGGCCGCCGACCAAGGCCGTCATCCGACTGCGCAGCCGCCGGTTGCGGGCC
Organism: Nitrospiria bacterium; assembly: GCA_035499635.1. GTDB lineage: Bacteria > Nitrospirota > Nitrospiria > JACQCE01 > JACQCE01 > JACQCE01. The sequence continues at coordinate 3,413 of DATJYI010000056.1, forward strand.
AGCGTGCGGAAAATCCGCTCGCGCAACCAGTCAACTGGCCAACCGCCGTTGTTCCAAAGGAGCGTCATCTCATCGGCCGCCCGTTGCAACCGTTCCACCTGCGGGCGGCGGGCCGAATCAAAACGGGCCAGTACGGGCTGCCCGAGTTGGTTGGTCCGCAGTCCCTCCGCGATCACTCCGGCCAGTACCTCGGCGTCTTCCATCGCCTGGTTGCGCCCCTGGGCCACATGAGGATTGAGCGCGTGGGCCGCGTCGCCGATCAGCGCCACACGATCGCCCACCCACGACGACGCCCGCACCCGCGCACAGGGCATGAAGCCGACCTGATCCCATGACGCTAGCGACAGCAATGATTCGTCCGCCATCGGCAAGATGCGATGCATGTCCCCCTTCAACGTTTCCAAGGCGCCGGCTCGCACCGCCGCCCAGCGGTCTCGGCGGATCATATAGAGCAGCGCGACTTCCGAAGTGGAGACGGGAAAGAGCGCCATGATCCGTCCCCGCCCGACGGCATAGCGTCCCCCCGCGCCCAACGCCGCGGGCCGCGGAATCATCGCCGTCGCATAGCCGTCGCGATAGAGATGCACCGACGCGGACAAACCGGCCAGGCGGCGGACGGTGGAATAGACGCCGTCCGCACCCACCACCATCCGCGCCCGCCAGCGATGCGGCACGCCGTCCGCACCGCTCGCCGTCACGCAGACGACCTCGCGCTCCCATTCCATCCCCGTCACCTTCATGCCCCACAGACATCGCACGTTTGCGCAGGCCATGACGGCATCCAGCAACAAGGGTTGGATCACGGCGGGCGTCGTCAGCAGCGTATAGGGATAGGAGCCGGGCAGGTCACGGTAATCGATCGTGCAGAGGGAGCGGCCGTTCCCATCCGGATCGATCGATACAAATTCAAACTGCTCGTTTCTCCAGGCGCCGGCCTTCAACAGCGGCTGGAGCAAACCGAGGCGGTCCAGCACGGCCAGGCCGTTGGGCTGGATATTTTCGGCCCGGCGCGCCATCGGCAGGGAGGGCGCCTGCTCCAGCACGCGAACGTCGGCGCCACCCCGACCCAGCAACAGCGCCAGCACCAGGCCGCCGACACCGCCGCCGCAAATCAGCACGTCGCACTCGACCGCCGTCGTCACGGTGGCCCATCATACTGTGGGTGGGGAATCCTTTCAAGACCATTCGGGCGATTGGCCGATCGCCAATGTTGAAGGGGCTCGCGTCGCCGCATTTGATGTGGGGGCCCGTGCGGGGATGAAATTCCCGAAACGCTCTGCGTTTCGGTTGGCGAGGCCCCACGCCCCTGAGCCTCCCCCACTCGCTCTCCGCCTCCGGCGGATGGCTCGCTGGTCGCCGCCCCCAGGTACGTCCCAAACACGTACCTTGAGATGACCCCGGGGCAGCTATCATTCGAAAATAGTCTGTGCCTGTGTTATCCTCCCTCCATGACTGCTTCGGTGGAACGGACGATCGCCGACGGCTGGGCCGCGTTTCAGGCGGGTCCGGTCGGCGCCCTGCTGGGCGAACTGGCGTCCGGCGGCGGCGACTGGTATCTGGTCGGCGGCGCCGTCCGCGATCTGGCGCTCGAACGTCCGACCAAGGACATCGATCTCGTCGTCAGGGGGCTGCCAATCGACCGGGTGCGCGCCGCGCTGGAACGGCACGGCCGGGTCGACCTCGTCGGCAAACATTTCGGCGTGCTGAAATTTCTGCCCCGCGAGGTCGAGGTGGCCGAGGCGATCGACGTCGCGCTGCCCAGAACCGAACATTCCCTGCACCACACGGGCGGCTACAAGGATTTTGCCGTTCAGTCGGATCCAACCCTGCCGATTGAGGAGGATTTGCGCCGGCGCGATTTCACCGTCAACGCCATGGCCTGGGAGATCGCCCGCGGCCGGCTGCTGGACCCGTTCAACGGCGGCGAGGACCTGACCGCGCGTCGACTCCGTGCCGTCGGGAAACCTGCCGAGCGATTCGCCGAGGATTATTCCCGCCTGCTGCGCGGCCTGCGCCTCGCCTGCCAGCTCGGCTTCGAGATCGATCCGGAGACCTGGCGGGCGTTGGGCCGCGCCGTTGGCCGCCTGAACGACCGGACCGGCGGAGGCGACGATGACTTTATCGTCCCGCGCGAGACGATCGGGAAGGAATTGATCCGCATGTTCGCCTGCGCCCCGGTCCGGGCGTTTGATCTGCTCGACGGCTGCGGCGCGGCGGCCGTCCTGATGCCGGAATTGTTGCCGATGAAGAACTGTCCGCAACCCCCGAACTACCACAGCGAGGGGGACGTCTGGATCCACACGCGGCTGGCCCTGTCCCAATTGGACTCGGACCGTTTCCGGGAGGAGTTTCCCGGCGAGCCGCCGACCGCCGAGCTCGTCTTCGCCGTGTTGCTGCACGACGTGGCCAAACCGGTCACCTTGCGCACGCCGGAGCGGGACGGGACCGACCGGATCCGGTTCGACGGTCACGACCGGGTCGGCGCCGCGATCGCCCACGCCATCGCCGTCCGGTTGAAGCTGTCGAGCTTCCCCGCAGACAGTCACCTGCACGTCGATGCCGACCGGCTGGCCTGGCTCGTCGCCCACCACCTGCTGACGATGAGCGGGCCGATCGACCAGATGAAAAATTCGACGATGGAGCGCTATTTCTTTTCCGACGACCGGCCGGGACGAACGCTGCAGCAGTTGATCTGGACCGACAGCTCCGCCACCATCCACGAGAGCGGCCGGGCCGATATGACTTCCTACGGCCAGCTCAAGGCGCGCATCGCCCAACTCGAAGCCTTGACGGCCGAACGCCGCCGCCTGCCGCCTCCGCTTATCGACGGCCACACCGTCATGCGGCTGCTGTCGCTCCCGCCGGGGCCGAACGTGGGACGGCTCCTCACCACCGTCCGCGAGGCGCAACTGGCCGGCGCCATCACGACACCGGATGAGGCCGTCGCATTTCTCCGTTCGCAGGACGTCTCCACAACGCCCTCCCACACCGATCCTGGAGGGAGGCGGGGGTAAGACGATATGCTGTCCCTGCTCCTCATCCGCCACGGTGAAACCGACTGGAACCGTGAGGGGCGCGTCATTGGCTGGTCGCCCGTGCCGCTCAATGCGTCCGGACGGTATCAGATCGAGCAATTAGCCGCACGGCTCAAAGGGGTGCGGGCGGATGCCCTGTACGCCAGCCCGTTGCAGCGCACGATCGAATCGGCGGCCATCATCGGCGCCGCGCTGGGCCTCTCCCCGATCCCCGATGACCGCTGGATCGAGACGAAGATCACCGGCTGGGAGGGTAAACTCTGGTCTGAACTGGAGGGTCATCCCATTCGCGAACGGTACTACGCCGCGCCCACGGAGACGAGGCTGCCCGACGGCGAGATGTTCGCCGAGGTTCGGGATCGGGTCGCCGCCGCAGCTGCCGAGCTGGAACGGCGGCACCGGAACGGGATGATCGCCGTCGTCAGCCACGCCGACCCGATCCGCGCGGTGGTCGGCCACTATATCGGACTGGAGCTGTCCGCCTCGCACAACTTCAGAGTCGATCACGCCACCGCAACGATCGTCGAGATCGAACACGGGATCGGCACGCTGCGCGTGTTGAACGCCCCGCCGGATATGGTGCGATTGCCATAACCGCGAAGAGGCCGATTCCCCGACGCTCAAAAAATCAGACTTCGTTCGCGGACGTGTTCTTCGTCGAGCTGCCGCAGGCGGGCCGACATGCAGTTTGCCCTGCCTAGGTAGCCGACCAGACGGCGGGGATTGTCGCGGCTCACCACGGGCAGTCGTCCGATGTGATTGCGCAGCATTTTGCTCGCCGCGTCGTACAGAATTTCGTCGGGATAGGTCACAATCGGGTCGCGGCTCCCGGCCTCCAACACCGTCACCCCTTCGTTCCCGCCCCGCTCCAACGCGCGCAAGACATCACCGCGCGTGATGATGCCGGCGAGCCGCCCGTCATTATCAACGATCGGCAAGCCCTCGTGGCGGGCCAGGCGTGGGTCGTGCCTGGCAATCCGGTCCGCGAGTTCCGTCACGCGCATCGCGGCGGGGACGGTCGCCACGCTCCGCTCCATTACCTCGCCCACCCGTACGGCGGCAAACGGATCAATGCCGTATTCGCGCGTCACATGATAGCCGCGCCGGGCGACCTTCTCGGTGAGGATAGACCGGCGCATCAACAGCACGGTGACGCCGTGCGCGGCGATGCAGCCGACCAGCAGGCCGGGCAGCAGATTGAGGTCCTTCGTCAGTTCGAGCGCGAAGATCATCGCCGTCAACGGCGCGCGCATCGTGCCGCCCATCATCGCGGCCATCCCAATGAGCGCCCACATCCCCGCGTCGCCGACCGGAATGAACCGCCCCACGGCCGCGCCCAGCGCCCCGCCCATCATGAGCAGCGGGGCAAGGACGCCACCCGACGTGCCCGATCCGAGCGCGAACGACCAGACCAGGGCCTTGCCGATGAGCAGACCGATAACGGATGCGCCAAGAATCTCCCCGCGAAGCAGCGCGTGGATCGTGTCGTAGCCGACACCCAGCACACGAGGATCGAGAAATCCGCCGACGCCCACACACAACCCTCCGATGGCCGGCCACCACATCCAGTGAATCGGCAGCCAGTTGGTGAACAGGTCTTCAAACCCGTAGACCATCATCGTCAGACAGCCGGATCCCAGACCAGCCAGCACACCGACCAGAAGGGCGAACGCTAATCCCTCCCCGCCCAGCATCGCGTGCGGCACAATGGGGAAGAGCGGCCCCGCCCCCAGCAATGGAACGCGGAGGGCTGCGGCCGTGGCGGCCGAAATCGCCACGGGTATGAATGATCGTGGCTTCCATTCAAAGAGCAGCAATTCGACGGCCAGCAGGACGGCGGCCACCGGCGTTGCAAAAATGGCCGCCATGCCCCCCGCCGCGCCCGCCACGAGGAGCGTCTTGCGCTCGGCCGTTGACAGATGAAAGCACTGCGCAAAGAGCGAACCGAAAGCGCCGCCGGTCATGATGATCGGCCCTTCTGCGCCAAACGGCCCGCCCGTCCCGATCGAGATGGCTGAGGAGAGGGGTTTGAGCAGGGCGACCTTCGGCTCCATCCGGCTGCGGCCGAACAGAATGGCTTCGAGCGCCTCCGGTATGCCGTGGCCGCGGATCCGCTCCGACCCGTACCGGGCCATCAGGCCGATGACGAGCCCGCCGACCACGGGCACCACGATCACGAAATATCCAAGCCGATGCTGGTCGGGCGATTGGAACACTGTGGACCATTGCTGATAGAACGCCAGATTGGTGATCACCGCGATCAGTCTCATCAGCGCATAGGCGACGAGAGCGCTGATGGCGCCGACGATGACGGCCATCAGCGAGAGCATCAGCACTCTGGGATCCCTGGTGAAATCCGCCGATTGATCGTCTCGCGTGATCGACCGTCCCATCACCGTCCCCAGATGTTGGAAAACTCCTCGGGTGAGAAGCCCACGGTCACCCGCCTCCCGTCCGTGACAATCGGCCGCTTGATCAGCCGTCCTTCCGAGGCAAGCAATGCAATAATCGACCCCTCGGGGAGTTCCTTGACCTTCTCTTTCATCTTCATGGCGCGGTATTGCAGGCCGCTGCGATTGAGAAAATCGGTGTAGGGGCGGCCGCTGTTCTTGATCAGGCCGCTCAACTCAATCGCCGACGGCGGTGACAGAGTAATATCGATTTCGTTAATGGCGTGACCGAATTTTGCCAATTCTCTTTTGGCCCGGATGCACGTGCTGCATTTGGGGTAACCAAGGAAGGTCAGCATGGCGAAGGCGGCAATGTGAGATGAGACAATCTATGTCGCTTTCGTCACCACCGAACCGCAGTGGGCGCAGCGGCGGGCACCGATGGGAATCAGGGAGAGGCATTCCGGGCAGGCCATCGTCGCGGGCGCCGCCGTCGCGGGATGCTCGGCCATCGTCTTGATCCGGTTCATGGCTTTGATGACCATGAACATCGCGAATGCGACGATCGCGAAGTTCAGGATGGTGTTCAAAAAGATGCCGTAGCGCAGCGTCGCGGCTCCGGCCTGCTGCGCCGCCGCCAGGCTCGGGTAGCTCGTCCCGCTCAGATTGATGAACAGCCCGCTGAAGTCGACCCCGCCGATGGCCAGCCCGAGCGGCGGCATCAGCACATCCTCCACCAGCGAGTTGATGATCTTGCCGAAGGCGGCCCCGATGATGATGCCGACCGCCATGTCCACAACGTTGCCCCTCAGCGCGAACGATTTGAACTCTTGAACGATGGACGCCATGACATCCTCCCCGCGCGCGGCGCACGACCGAGCGACACCGCACGCGTTAGAATTTATAGCCGATTGTCGCCAGATAGGTGGTGTCGTTTGGACGCCGGCCGCTTGCCGGCTCGCTGTCATAGCTGTCCTGCACCACAAACCGCATGGTGGTGTGGGTCGTGACGGTGGTCTCAAGCCCCGCCTCCCCCATGACCAGGTAGTGAAAATCGGTCGCCAGGTTGTTGAGCGCCGGGAAGAAGTTTGCCGTTTCCCAGAATTTTGCTGTGCCGGAAATTTTCCATTCGCCCCGTTCGGCCACGCGCATCGTCAGATAATTCTTGGTCGATTGGTTCAGAAATTTATCGCTGAAATAGTTGACGCCCAGCTCGCCGACCAGCGTGGCATCGGGCCGCTTGATGAAATAATAGCCGGCGCCCGGCCCGACTGTCACCCGCAAGTTCAGATCGGCCAGACCGTCCCGCTCGACTCCGCCGGCCAGATAGCCGCTGACCCGTTCGGTGAGGAGATAGCTGTAATGGACGGTGCCCATCGCCTTGCTGGTGGAAATGCTGCCGTCAGATTTGCCATAGACCACGGAGGCGGTGGCGCGTAATTCCGACGGATCTTTTTTGTACTTGGCGTCGGCCGACACGTTCCCGCTGTAGGAACGGCTGTTGCCCGATGCGGCGGTTAATCCAAAATTGAACGACCCGGACCACGGCGGCGGTGGTGGCGGTGGCGGCGGTGCCGGTTCCTCGGCACACGCGATCGAACAGCACAGTGTCGCACTGAGGCCGACTCCCCAGATGATATGGCTCCACTTCGAGGTTATCATGTATCCCGCTCGTCCATTGCGGTCCTAGATCTTGGCCAGCACACCGTGATTGACCTCGGCCGCTTTCTCCTTGCCGGCCAGGATCTCCACCAATGCCATGGCAAACTCCATCGCCGTCCCCGGCCCGCGGCTGGTAATGACGTTGCCGTCCACGACGACGCGCTCGTCGGTGTAGTCGGCCCCGCCCAACTGAGATTCCACCGACGGATGGCTGGTGACCCGTTTGCCCTTGAGCAATCCCAGCCCCGACAACACCGTTGGAGCGGCGCAGATCGCCGCCACCTGCTTGCCCTGGGAGGCGATCTCCGTGATCAGTCGTCGGACCGCTGCGGATTGCTGCAATCGATTCGTTCCTTCGGCCCCGCCCGGGAGGATGATCATGTCGAGCTCGGCCGGATTGACCTGGTCGATCGGACAATCGGCCAGCAGCCGGATGCGGTTCCGGCCCGTGATCGGATCGGCCGTGACGCCGGCCACCGTCACCTCGACGCCGGCACGCCGGAGAATATCGATGACGGTGACCGCCTCGATCTCTTCCACGCCCTCGGCAATGGGCACTACGACTCGCCTGGCCATGATCGCTCTCCGGTGACCGTGCCGAGGCATCATAGAGAAATATGCGTATGCTGTCAAGAATGGCGCGTCTGATGGTCATGTCCCACGGCCGACCCGGCGGCCATGGCCGGCGCCGTCCAGGGGCGGACCGCTACGGCGTCATGGTCCCGCAGCCCACCTGCCGGAGATTCCGCGACTCCACCGACGTGATGCATGAGGTGACAAGCCAGAACGCTCGGCCCCGCCGTTTAAAAACACCACTTTTGGGGGGGTTGACTTGCGAAACGAATCGTGTCTTCAGTGTTTGAAGTTTATTTTTCGTTCGGCCAGTTTGCCGGCCGCACCGTGTTGTGCCGCATGAGGCGGTCAGCGGCGGAGCCCAGCGGGCCGATGTAAAGTTTTATTGCCATTTTTCGACTCATCGAGGGATTGGTCGTGCTTGTTGATTGAACCATCGTCTTGACGTTGGCCCGGTCACCCCGGATGGCCCAGCGTCGGACCAATACGGAATGGAGGGTTGTCGTGAGGGGATTCTGCCGCATTGCCGCGTTCAGTGTGCTGCTAGTCGTTCTAATTGCCCGAATGAGCTACGCCGTTTCACTCCCCACCCGACTCTACCTGTCCAATAATCCAAGCGGGGGACCGTACAGCATCGTGGCCGTCGATCTGACGACCAACACCGAAGTCACCCCCGCCATTCCGGTGACGGCCGAACCCG
>DATJYI010000057.1:0-3328 GCA_035499635.1 Nitrospiria bacterium
GCTCCCACATATGAATGCCCAGGGGGAGGAACCGGAGTGGAGCTTCGCCGGTACAGCCGGCGAAGGCGGAACCTGAGCACGAAGCCATGGCTCAAGCCAGGGCCGTGGCGAAGCACCTCCCCCTGATTTTAATGATGAGACGATATCTCCCCGGCATTGGTATGTGGGGGCCTGTGCGGATGCGAAACGTCATCCTCCAATGCCCCCAACACCGAACTCCCACTGGTTGTTGGGCGCTGGATTACGAAGGGACTGTACGCTTGTCTGATCAAGAATAATGGCGATCGGTGCAGGCAAGCACCGCCGTTCCCGGCTGCCGCTTCGGTAGACGGTGATGTTTATTTAGAGTCAGGGGGGAGACGTTATCTCCCCCTGACAACCCCCATTGGATATTTGGCTCGGGAGGTACAAAGACCCTACGCTTGGATAGTTTAGCAATAATGCGGGTCGGTGCAGGCCAATACCTGCCGTTCCCGGCTGCCGCTTCGGTAGACGGTGATGCCCTTGCAGACTATCAAGATCAAGGGGAGCGGCGCCGCTCCCCTTGATAATCCCCACCGCCCGTACACACTACTCATGGTGCGCACGCCGCAATGTTCTCGGGAATACAGTTCAACAGTAATGGGGATCGGTACAGGCCAGGACCTGACGTTCGCGGCTGCCGCTACGGTAGACGGTGATGCCCTTGCATTCCTCACGGTAGGCGAGCAGGAATGACCGCTTGATGTCGTCCACGGTGGCGCTGGATGGGAAATTGATCGTTTTGGATACGGCGTTGTCCGTGTAACGTTGAAAAGCCGCCTGCATGCGGATGTGCCATTCCGGGGTGATGTCGTGGGCGGTCACGAAGAGCCGGCGGAGTTCGGGCGGCACAGCGCGGATGCTCTGGATGGATTCCTGTCGTCCGAGGGACCGGCGGACCTCGGGCGTCCAGCAGCCGGCTGTCTTGGCCATCCGGACAAAGTGGGGATGGATTTCCTTCAACTGGATGGAATCGATGGCGGTGCGGACGTACTGCACGGCGTAGAGCGGTTCAATCCCGCTGGAACAGCCGGCCAGGATGCTGAGAGTGCCGGTCGGTGCGATGCTGGTGGTGGTCGCATTCCGCCGCGGCGGTGTGCCGCGGGCCGCGAGGCGACTGCGCGGAAATTCGGGAAACGCCCCCCGTTCATGCGCCAGACGTTGCGATGCGGCGATCGACTCCTCGCGCACGAACCGCATCAGTTGTTCCGCGAGCTTCAGTCCGTCGCCGCTGTCATAGGGCACGCCCAGGAGGATGAGCAGATCGGCGAATCCCATGACCCCCAGGCCGATTTTGCGGTTGGCATGCGTGAGGTTGGCGATCGATTTGAGTGGAAACCGGTTCTGGTCGATCACGTCGTCAAGAAACCTGACGGAAAGGTGGACCGTTTCCGCCAGCTGGGGCCAGTCGATCTCAACACGTCGACTGTCGCGCTTGATCATCCGGCTCAGGTTGATCGAGCCCAGGTTGCACGATTCATAGGGGAGCAGGGGCATTTCACCGCACGGGTTGGTGGCTTCGATGGGAGCCAGTTCCGGTGTTGGATTATCGCGATTGATTCGGTCCAAAAAGATCAGCCCCGGGTCGCCCGTCCGCCAGGCGGACGCCGCGATGCGGTCGAACATCGTCCGCGCTTTCGGCCGTGAGACCACGCGTCCGGTTCGTGGATTGACGAGCGGATAGGCGGCATTCCGTTCGACGGCGCGCATAAACTCATCGGTCACGGCGACGGATAGGTTGAAGTTTGTCAGCTCGGACGACTGATCCTTCGCTTCGATGAATTCCTCGATATCGGGATGGTCGATCCGCAGGATCCCCATGTTCGCGCCGCGCCGGGTGCCGCCCTGCTTGATCACTTCGGTGGCCATGTTGAAAATCCGCATGAACGAGACAGGTCCGCTGGCCACGCCACTGGTGGTGAGCACACGATCCGATTTGGGCCTCAAGCGGCTGAAGGAAAAGCCGGTGCCGCCGCCCGATTGATGAATGAGCGCGGTTTGTTTGACGGCGTCAAAGATCGATTCCAGTGAATCCGCCACGGGCAGGACGAAGCAGGCCGACAATTGTTGCAGCTCCCGGCCGGCGTTCATCAAGGTGGGGGAATTGGGCAGAAACCGCAGGCCGGCCATCAGCGCATAGAACCGGTCCGACCAGGTCTGCACCGGTGCGTCGGCGTCATAGAGACGCTCAGCCTCGGCGATGTTGCGCGACACCCGCCTGAACAGCTGTCCTGGCGTCTCGATCACTCGCCCCGAGGCGTCTTTTCGCAGATAGCGGCGGGTGAGAATGACGCGGGCGTTGCGGCTGAGTCGTGGCACGCGGTCACGCACGAATGTCGTTCTCCTCGTCGTCGCTCCGCCAGGACGCGCCGTTACCTGGCGAGCGTCTTCACGTAGACCAGCACATCCCATCGTTGCTGTTCGGAGAGCACGCTCCCCCACGCGGGCATGCCGCTGCCCCGTCCGCCGTTGGTGATTTTGTCGAACAGCTGCGCATCGGACTGTCCGGCCAGCGTCTTGGCATCTGACAGATCGGGCAGGGTGCCGATGCCCTTGCCCGTTTTGCCGTGGCAGGCGATGCAGTGCTTGTCATAGATCGCTCTGCCGGTATTGGGATTGCCTTCGGCGGCGGAGGCGGACGGCGACAGCGCCAGCCACGCCGCCAGTCCGGCGACGATCGGCAGCCCTATGGGCAGAACATGAGGCATGCGCACCTCCTTGTGTGCATTATGGGTGGTGCCCTGGAGATTGTCAATCCGCATCATCTAAATCAGGGGGAGGTGCTTCGACACGGCCATGGCTTGCGCCATGGTATCGTACTCAGGTTCCGCCTTCGCCGGCTGCGCCGGAGAAGCTCCACTCCGGTTCCTCCCCCTGGGCATTGATTATGTGGGAGCTGCCGCCCCCACATCCCGGCCCATCGGAGGTACACTCCCGCCCGCTATCCCTGCGTATCGCTTTATCGTACCTCCTGCGTCTAACAGCCAATGGGGGAGCGGGGGGAGATAACGTCTCATCATTAAAATCAGGGGGAGGTTCCGGTTCCTCCCCCTGGGCATTCATATGTGGGAGCTGCCGCCCCCACACCCCGGCCCATCGGAGTTACACTCACGCCCGCTATCCCTGTGCATCGCTCCATCGTACAGAGCGCGTCCAATAACCAAGGGGGGGGCCTCGGGGGGAGATCGGGGCTGGGGGGCATCGGAGTGCGCACGCTGCGACGAGTAAGGAGCAGCGAGCTTGTGCGCGCCGCCGAGTCAGTGAGGCGGCTGGCCCCGTACGGGCCCCCATTAATAATACCTCCCCT
>DATJYI010000058.1:0-4010 GCA_035499635.1 Nitrospiria bacterium
TGCCCAGGAAAGAGCGGCTGGTCACGGGCCCCGAGGCCGTGATGCGTGCGTATAAAACGCTGGAGGACAAGGATGATTACCAAATGCTGGGCGTCGGCCCGGATGCCTCGGCCATGGAGATCAAAAAGGCCTATTTCCGGCTGGCCAAAGCGTATCATCCGGATCGCCATCACGAACCGGGAATGGAAGCCCTCCAAGAAGTCCTGGAGGTGTTGTTCGACCGGTTGACCCAGGCATACAGTGTATTGAGTCATACCCAAACCCGCCGCCAGTATGATGAATCACGATCGATGCCATCCCAGCCCCCTCCAGTGCAGGCCAAGCCGGACGAGTCACCGCAGCAGACGCGGCAGGAGGAGGTTGATCAGGGGAAACGGGGCGAAGCGGCGTTGCTGGCCGGCAATCTCAATGAGGCCATAGCCTGTTTCGAATCGGCGATCCGGCAGGACAATTCGAATGCGCGCGCTCATGCGTTGCTGGGCCAGGCCCTGATCAATGTGCCCAGTCGGCGCGGAGAGGCGGAAGCCGAGATTCAGCGTGCGTTGGAACTGGACCCGTCCAACGCCGATTATTACGTGTTCTTGGGCCAGCTCTATTTGAAACTCAGGTCCATGGGCAGAGCGATCATGCAGTTCGAAGAAGCGCTTCGACTGGACCCGGTCAACGCCAAAGCGAAAGCGCAGGTGGAGAGACTGACAAAAGGCGTGTTTGACTGACGTGGAAAAAGTCGAATTATTGAAGAAAAGGAGGATGAGAAAAGAAAATGCGGATGATGGATGAGGGGGGAAGGAAGAAGGTTAATTTCTTAGACACGCAGCCCCGACACCGTCTTTTCTCCTTTCATCCTTCATCCGCATAGTCCTCTCTACTCCCAGCTACGCCGGTTCGATCACGCATCGCAACGGAAAACCTGCGGCCCTCGCGGCTTCGTGGACCTGCTGTTGACGCAGCTCCGCCTCCTCAAGCGGCAGGACGGCGACAACCGCGGCGCCCGTGTGATGAACCTCCAGCATCAGGCGTACCGCCGTGGGCTGGTCCAAATGAAACAGGCTCATCAAAATGCCGACCACAAACTCCATCGTTGTGACGTCGTCATTCAGAAACACGATCTTGTAGGGTGGAATGAGGTCGGTGCGCGACGCGTCGACGGTCTCCGTCTCCTCGATCGTGTCCGGCAGGGCCGTGGCGGTCATGGCAGTTGCGCCAGCCAGGGGCCGATCCGCGGGTCAAACGGCGCCTGCCTGGCCAGTGTCCGGGCCGGCCCGCTCATCTTCATCCACGTGCCGTAGAGGATGCGAGTCAGTGTCTCCCCGTCCCATCGATCGAGGTAATCGACCAGCTTCAACTCGAGAAACGCCAGGCAATCGGCGTCCTCCAGTAACTGCGCATCGGGATCGCCGGGGCCATCCTCCCGTCTGATCAGCCGGCACACCCGCCGGATGTGCTCTTCCGGATAGCCGATCGACCGGAGCAGCGCCCCGGCGTGTTCGGATGACTGGGCGGCGGTGGCGTCGCGCCACGCGTGGTAGCCGGCGGTATCGTGCGCATACCGGTCGCGCGGAATCTCCCAGCGCCGGAGCGTATGACCGGCCGCCGCCAGCCGCACCGTATCGGAGGCGCCCGGCGCCAGCCGGAGCAGCCAGTGCGCCACGCGCTCGGAAAAGACCAGCTCACGCGGCCGGTCGCGCCCATTGAACCGCTGCCGGCGTGGATCGAGGCTGTTGACGCGATCACATGCCGTGATCGCCCGGGAAAGGCGCATGTCGGATGACGTGTCGGGCATAGGGAGAGCCGGGGATGGTTCCGGCCGTCGCTGACCTCACTCTGCCAAAGGCGGGTCGAGGTGTCAAGCGCGACGGGCATGCCTGGCGGTGCGAACCCGCGAAGATGCCGGAGGACGGCGCCGGATGGTTCGTTCGTCGGGCGGCGCGCCGCGTTCAGGCGGGCGAATGGGATTTGACGGTGTCCGCGACGGTGTTATAGTTGAACTGAGACGGAACGATCGATCGACTACAGGAGCGATCATGGCCGATGGTCCCCTTGCCAATCCGGCGGTCATACACCACCGGGACGTGCTCGAGGAGCTGAATAAGAGCGCGCCGCTGTCGGAAAAGCTCCGCTACACCCACTCCGTGCTCAAACGGCGGCACGACTTTCTGGACCGGATCGCCGTGGCCATTCACGACGGCCAGACGGATCTGCTGAAAACCTTCATCTACAGCGGCGGATCGAGCACGATGCTGACCAACTACGATTTCTCGCTCAGCCAGGCGGGATCGCTCCTGGAGATCGTCCGCACCGGTCAGCCCCGGGTGGTGAACGATCTGTCCATCTTTGCGGCGGGACACCACGAGCACTCGCGCCAGATTGCCGCCGGAGGATTCGGCTCCAGCTACACCATGCCCATGTACCTGAACGGCGTCTTCTTCGGTTTCGTCTTTTTCAATTCGTACCGGACGGGCTGCTTCCGCCCGGAGGTGCTTCACGACCTCGATCTCTTCGGCCACCTCGTCTCACTCATGGTGATCAGCGGACTCACCACCTTTCGGACGATGCTGGCCACGCTCAGGGCGGCGCGCAACATCACGTCGTCACGCGACCTGGAGACCGGCGCCCACCTCGACCGGATGGCGCACTATGCCCGGCTCATCGCCGTCACCTTGGCCGCGGCGCACCGGTTTGATGATGAATTCATCGAACACGTCTTTCTCTTTTCACCATTGCACGACATCGGCAAAATCGGCGTGCCAGATCATATTTTGCGAAAACCCAACCGGCTGACCCCTGAGGAATTCGAGATCATGAAGAGCCACGTCGCCAAGGGGCGTCAGATCATCGACGCGATTCTCCAGGACTTCGGGCTCGACTCCGTTCGTCACGCCGACATCATGCGCAACATTGCCTCGTACCATCACGAGGCGATGGATGGGACCGGCTATCCGAACGGCCTGAGCGGCGACACCATTCCGATCGAGGCGAGGATCATCGCCGTCGCCGACATCTTCGACGCCCTCACCAGCCGGCGCCCCTACAAGAGCGGCTGGTCGAACGACGAGGCCTTTGCCATGCTGAGGGAGCTGGCCGGAATGAAGCTGGACAAGGAATGCGTGGAAGCCCTGATCGGCAATCGCGACGCCATTGAAAAAATTCAAGCGCAATTCAAAGAAGAGTTGTTCAGCTAAGCGGCGCGCCGGATCAGGACGACGGCGCCTTGAAGGTCGACGGGATCGGCTTGGGCAACTCCTGCTCGGTGCCGTAAGTGACGACGATTTCCTGATTATCCTCCAGGCCGATGTCCCGCGGATTCGTTGTCACGAGCGCCCCGTTCACGTACACGCGCAACCGCTGATCGCCCGCATTGCAGTAGCCGCCCAGGCAGGTCGGCGAGAACCGCACCCCCCAGATGTCGAAGAATTGTCCGAGCGTGTAGCGGCTGACAATGGCCGACTCGATGTGGATCGTGCCGGATCCGTCATGGGTATGCACGGGGGAGATGAAGCCGGCCACCGCATTGATCCCGATCATGGGAGGGACGGGGACCGGCTGTCCGTGGATGTAGAGATCCAAATGCTGGTGTATGTGAAGCGCGGTTCCTTCCCGGCGTAATGCCGGCAGACCGATGGCCTGGAGCCGATCCTCAAGGTGGGACAGTTGAGGGGCCCACGGCGCCTCCGACGTCTGAAGACCAGGCAGCGCCGATTCATCGCCTGCGGAGACGGCCGCCAGGGGCGAGGAGGGCTCGCGGCCCTGGCGGTTCAGGACGAGCAGGGCCAGCAAACCGACGGCCGCCACTGAGACGATGATCAGCAGGATGCGTGTCATGTGTTCTCTCTCTGTCGGGGCCGGGCCGGTCTACTTGATGCCGCCCCAGCACTTGGCGGTCCCATCCTGTTTGATGAGGATGCAGGTGAACCGGTCGCCGACGGCGATGGCCTTGGCCCGGGGAATCCCGTCGACGAACACGGGCGTTGACGACCCGGTCGGCGGGCCGGATCCGAGCTCGCCGTTGG
>DATJYI010000059.1:0-11238 GCA_035499635.1 Nitrospiria bacterium
CGCAAGCGCCCGCTGCATGAACGGCAGGTGCCACATCTCCAGGAGCTCCATCGTCAACGATCCCTGTGATGGTACAGTGCGGCGTCCTTTCCGTAGAGCTCCCGGAGCGTCTCCGGGCTGAGCGCCTGCTCCGGCCTGCCCTGGCAGACCAGTCTTCGATTCAGGCAGAGCACAAGGTTCGAATAATTGGCCACCACGTCCAGCTCATGGGAGACCATCACTACCGTGCTCCCATGCTCCTTGTGCAGGTGCATGACCAGCTCATAAAACGTCTGCTCCCCGCCGACGTCGATACCGGACGCGGGCTCGTCCAGAAAGAGCACCTTGGGGTCGCCGAGCATCGCGCGCTCGATGAGCACGCGCTGCAACTGGCCGCCGGAGAGTGAGCCCAGTTTGCTGTTCAGCATCTCAGCCATGCCCAGATGGCTCACGTACTGCACAATCTTCTCAGTTGGACATTCGGGGTGGGAGAACTGGAGGAACTCCATGACCGTAATCGGGAAACTTTTGTCAAACGTGAACCGTTGGGGCACGTACGCCACCTCCCCCCTCGCCTGCCGGGGCGACCGTCCGAGCACCCGCACCCGCCCGCGTTGAGGGGTGACAAACCCGAGAAGCGCCTTCAGGAGCGTCGTTTTTCCGGAGCCGTTCGGCCCGATCACGGCGGCAATGCTCCCCTGGGGTACGGAAAACGAGACGTCTTCGAGAACCCAATTGCCGGGCTCGAATGCCATCCATACTCCCTCCGCTTGCACCGCGTCTTCCAAACCGGGTCACCTGGAGGGTTGCAGCGCGCGCCGAATCGCGCTCGCGTTGTAGGCCATCACGTCCAAATAGGCGGATTGTCCCTCCACTCCCTCGAGTGGATTGAGTACCGCGATGCCCAGATGGTTGTCCTCCGCAAAGCTGCGCACGGCCCCGCTGGACAACTGCGGTTCGATGAACAGGATCCGGATGTGGTCCCGGGCAATGGTGCGCTGCAGGGCGGCCAGATAACGTGGCGTGGGCTCCTCCCCTGCGGCGGGCTCGAAACTCCCGGCGATCGTCAGGCCGAATTCATCCGCAAAGTAATACCAGGCGTCGTGGAAAGTCAGGATGGGCATCCCCCGCACCGGCGCCAACTCCTCCTTCAACCTGCGTTCCTCATCCGAGAGCTTCTGATCATACGCCTTCGCGGCCGCCCGATAGTCCGCCGCGTGCGCGGGATCGATCTCACTCAACTCGTTTGCAATGGTCCCGACGATCCGCCGCGCGTTGCCCAGGTGCAGCCAGTAATGCGGATCGGTCGTTCCATCCTCGAATTTCCGAAGGTCGATGCCCCGATCCACAATGATCACCCTGGCCTCCGGAGCAACATTCACAACCTGTGTCGCCCAATCGTCGAGGCCGTGACCAATCGCGAAGATCACCTTGACGTGCCGCAGCTTCTCAAGCTGCTTGGGAGAAAATTCATACAGATGCGGCGAGGCGCCCGGGGGCAGGATCACGCTCGCCTCCACGTGCGCGCCACCGACGACGCGGATCATATCATAGAGGGGATAGATGGTGCCGGCCACGACCGGCCGATCCGGCTCCTGCGCGGCCGAGGCCGCGCCGACCCCGCATGTGCCCAGCAGGATTGCAGTCAGCCAGGCTCCGAATCTCATTGCTACGCGACATCGCGTCATCGAGCGGATCCCTCACAGTGCCGGCATCATGCCCGGCGGTGTCGAAAGTTTAGCATCCTACCAAAATGCGGCGGGCTTTGGAATGGCGTCTGACGGCTCAATCCGGATTGCGCATGACGCGTTCCGACTCAGCGGGGCGTACGTTCCGCCCCTCCTGAAGAGGCAGCTCCGCCTTGACGATCCCCCGTGCGGGCACGTCCTGAAACCGGAATCCCAGGCTTCGGCAGATGCGTTGCATACCCTGATTCTGCTCGTCGATCTCGGCGGTGATCCGGTCGAGCCCTTCATCGCGTCCCACCTGCAGCAACCGGCGCAGCAGCTCCGTGCCGAGCCCGAGGCGCTGGCAACGCTGGTCGACCAGAAGCGAAAAATCGGCTTCGTTCGCGCCGTGCGCCCTGCTCAAACGGGCGATGGCAAGAATGACCCGCCGGTCTGGTTTCGACTCCCGGCGCTCGGCCACGAGCGCCATTTCACGGTCGTAGTCGATGAAGCAGATTCTCGTCAATCGGTCGTGCGCCGACGTAGGCGTCAGGTGCAAGGATTCGAAATAGGGCGAATAGATGCTCTGTCCGGAGACCGTCTCGTAAAAGTCGACCATCATCGGCTCATCTTCGGGCCGGATCGGACGGATCGTGACGACCGCCCCGTCCCTGAGCGTCCACGTCGACAGATACCGCCGCGGATAGGGACGGATCGCCGGTCTCGGCAGGACCGCCCCATCCGAACCGGGAGCATGTAGGACGGCTCGCGCGTCTAAGGCGACGATGCGGTCGGCCGACACGAACAGGGGATTGATCTCGATCTCGCGAACCGCCCGCTGCTCCACTACCAGCCGGCTGAACCGGACCAGGAGCCGCTCGAGTGATGGCAGATCGACCGGCGGCCGACCGCGGACACCCTTCAAGGCCGTCAGGATCCGTGTCCGTTCCATCATCCGGCGCGCCAGGGTGGTCGTCAAGGGAGGCAGATCGAGCGACCGGTCCTTGAAGACCTCCGCCAGCTGCCCCCCGGCGCCGAACAGCAGCACGGGGCCGAATTCGGCATCAAGACTGCTGCCGATGATCACTTCGTACCCGCCGTCGAGCGGCACCATCGGCTGCACCGTCACGCCTTGAAACCGTCCCGCGCCCGCCTTCGCCATCACTGACGCTTCGATGCTCCGGTAGGCGCGCCGGACTTCGGATTCATCTCGAAGCCCGAGTTGAACGCCTCCCACGTCGCTCTTATGGGTGAGGCTGTCGGAATGGAGCTTGAGCGCAACCGGATAGCCGACCCGGCCGGCGCACGCCGCCGCCGCCGCTTCGCTGTCGGCCACGCGGGTCTCAATGACCGGAATGGCATAGGCCGCCAGCAGTTCTTTGGACTCCGTTTCAGTCAACAGCGTCCGGCCGGCGGTCCGAGCGCGCTCGATGATCCCGCCGGCCCGCACGCGGTCGATTGACTCCGTCTCCGACCCGTCCGACAGGGCGGGCGTCTCGTAGAGATCACGAAGGTTTTTGGTGAATTGCCACATGTAATTGAAGACGCGAACCGCCGTGTCGGGATAGGCGAAGGTCGGGATGTCGGCGCGATTGAGGATTCGCTCCCCCTCGGCGACGCCGGCGCCGCCCATCCAACTCGCGAGGATCGGCTTGCCGGTCAATCTGGAGTGGCGGGCGTGAGGCGTGAGCGCTTCGGCCGTCCGCGTCGGATCGGTCATCGCCTGCGGAGTCAGAATGACCAGCAGCCCGTCGCTGTTGGGATCGTTCGCGGCGATTTCAACGGCCCGCGCGTACCGTTCGGGGGTCGCGTCCCCCAGAATGTCGATCGGATTGCGTCGGCTCCATTGCGGCGGCAACAGCCCGTTAAGAGCCTCGAGCGTTTCCCGCGACAAATCGGCCAGCGCGCCCCCCCCCGGAACCAGCGTATCCGTCGCCAGAATGCCCGGACCTCCGGCATTGGTCAAAATGGTCAGGCGGGGGCCCGGTGGTCGGGGCTGCTTGGCCAGCACTTCGGCCATGTAGAAGAGGTGCGCGATATGGTGCACGCGCAACGCGCCGCAGCGGCGGAACGCCGCCTCCACCACCTCGTCGCGGCCGGTCATCGCGCCGGTGTGTGAGGCGGCCGCTTTGGCCGCCGCCTCCGTCCGGCCGGCCTTGATCACGATGATCGGCTTCGTCAGCGCCACTTCCCTGGCCGCCGAGAGGAAGGCCCGGGCGTTGCCGATCGACTCCAGGTAGATGACGATGCTCTCGGTCCTCGGATCACTGCCCAGATAATCGATCAGGTCGCCCCAGCCGACGTCCAGCATCGACCCGATCGACACAAAGGCGCTGAAGCCGAATTCCTCCCGGAGGCTCCAGTCGAGAATCGCCGTGCAGAGCGCACCGCTCTGACTGATGAACGCCACGTGACCCGGCCGGGCCATCGCGCTGGCGAACGTCGCGTTCAGTCCGGTCAGGGGGTTCATCACGCCCAGACAGTTCGGTCCGATCAGCCGCATCGCGCCACGCCGCAGGACGCCGAGGAGCCGCTCCTCCAGCGCGGCGCCTTCCGCGCCGGTCTCCCGAAAACCGGCCGAGATCACGATCGCCACCTTCACGCCGGCGTCGACGCATTCCCCGATCACGCCGGGGACGGTCGCAGCGGGGGTGACGACCACGGCCAGATCGACCGGATCGGGCACCGCGCCGATCATAGGATAGGCTTTGACGCCGAGCACGCTGGCGTGATGCGGATTGACCGGATAGACCGTGCCTCCGAACGGGCTACTGATCAGATTCTTGAGCACCGTCCGCCCAACGCTGTCCGGCGCCTCGGTCGCGCCGATGACGGCAACGCGGCCGGGGGCAAACAACGCGGAGAGCGGATGGGTACGCCGGCGCAGGACGTCGTGGGCCGATTCGGCGCGCTGGCCGTACAGGGGTTCCATGGCGGTCTAGCGACGCCCCAGGGCTCTCTCCGTCTCCACGATCGCCACCGTGGTCTTCATGACGGCGTCCGGATTGAGCGAGATGCTGTCGATCCCCTGCTCGACCAGAAACCGGGCGAACTCCGGATAATCGCTGGGCGCCTGGCCGCAGATGCCGATCTTGCGCCCCTTCGCCCTGGCCGCTGTGATGACGGAGGCGACCATCGATGTGACCGCCTCGTTCCGCTCGTCGAACAACGGCGCGACGATTTCGGAGTCCCGGTCGACCCCCAGCGTCAACTGGGTCAGATCGTTCGAGCCGATCGAGAACCCGTCGAACAGGTCGGAGAAGGCATCGGCGAGAATAACGTTGCTGGGAATCTCGCACATCACGTAAAGCTCCAGGCCGTTCTCCCCGCGCACGAGTCCGTGCTTGGCCATCTCAGCCTGGACGAGCTGTCCCTCCTCGATCGTGCGGCAGAATGGGATCATCAGCTTGACGTTGGTCAACCCCATCGCATCGCGCACCTGCTTCATCGCCCGGCACTCGAGCGCAAAGCCGTCGCGGTATCGGGGGTGGTAGTAGCGCGACGCGCCGCGGAAACCCAGCATCGGGTTCTCTTCGACCGGTTCGTACGGCCGTCCGCCGATCAGATTGGCGTATTCGTTGGTCTTGAAATCGCTCAACCGCACGATGACGTCCTTCGGATAGAAGGCCGCCGCGATCATCCCGACCCCCTGCGCGAGCCGGTCGACGAAATAGGCCGCCTTGTCGTCATAGCCCGCCGTCAACCGGTCGATCTCGGCCCTCACCGCCGGATCCGCAATGGTGTCATAATGAACCAGCGCCAGCGGATGAATCTTGATCCAGGTGCTGATGATGAATTCCAACCGGGCCAGCCCGATCCCGTCGTTGGGTATAAAGGAGAGCCCAAACGCCTCCTGCGGATTGCCCAGATTCATCATGACACGCGTCGTGGGGCGGACCAGATTCTTCAGGTCGATCGTGTCGACTTTGAACGGCAGCGTGCCTTCGTAGACGTTCCCGGTCTCCCCTTCGGCGCATGACACGGTCACCGCCTGCCCGTCCTTCAACCGTTCGGTCGCCTGCCCGGCCCCCACCACGGCCGGCAGGCCCAGCTCGCGGCTGACGATCGCGGCGTGGCAGGTCCGACCTCCCCGGTTGGTGACAATCGCCGCCGCCCGTTTCATGATCGGCTCCCAATCGGGATCGGTCTTGTCGGTCACCAGCACCTCCCCCGGCTTGAACCGGTCGATATGCTGCACGCTTTTGATCACCCGCACCGCCCCCCGGCCGATCATCTCCCCGACGCTGCGCCCCGTCACCAGCACCCGGCCCCGCTGCGTGAGGTGATAGATCTCGATCCGGTCGCGCCTCTTTTGCGATTGGACGGTCTCGGGCCTGGCCTGGACGATGAACAGCTCGCCGGACAGCCCGTCCTTGGCCCACTCCATGTCCATCGGCGTGGGCCGCCCCTTTTTGGCGCTGTAGTGCTCCTCGATCACGCAGGCCCAGCGGGCGAGCGTCACAATCTCCGCATCGGAGATGGCAAACCGGATCCTGTCTCCGGGCGGCACCGGCACGTTCTTCACCATCTTGCCCCCGCCCACGTCATAGACCAGTTTGAATTCCTTGGTGCCGGCCATCTTCTGGAGGATGGGTCGAAAGCCCGTCTTGAGCGTCGGCTTGAAGACGTAATACTCATCGGGATTCACCGACCCCTGAACGACGTTTTCGCCCAATCCGTAGGCCGCGTTGATGAGGACGACGTCGGGGAACCCGCTCTCCGTATCGATCGAAAACATCACGCCCGACGCGGCCAGATCGGATCGGACCATGCGCTGGACGCCGATCGACAGCGCCACCTTGAAATGATCGAAGCCCTTGTCCGTCCGGTAGGAGATCGCGCGGTCGGTGAAGAGCGACGCGAAACAGCGCTTGCACGACTCCAGCAGCGCCTGGCGTCCCTGCACGTTCAGATAAGTTTCCTGCTGGCCGGCAAAGCTGGCGTCCGGTAGATCCTCGGCCGTCGCGCTGCTGCGCACCGCCACGTCGATGGGGGTGCGGCCCGGCCCGCTCAGCCGATCGTAGGCATCCGAGATGCTCCGCTCCAGTTCAGGAGGCAGGCTCGCCGACACGATCGCCTGGCGGATCGTGAGGCCCCGTTGGCGGAGATTCTCCAGGTTGCTGGTGTCGAGGCCCTTCAAAATCTCCTTGATGCGTCGATCCAGGCCGGCCTCATGCAGAAACGAGCGATAGGCCTCGGCGGTCACGGCAAAACCATTCGGCACCCTGACGCCCTTGGCCGTCAGCTCCCGGACCATTTCACCCAACGAGGCGTTCTTGCCGCCGACGCTGGGGATGTCGTCGATGTTGATGTCATCAAACCACCGGATGTGCGAGGGTTGCGCCGTCTTGGTCATGATGCACTCCTGACCCGCCGGACCGGGTTGCTGGATCGCGCCAGGGACCGCACTATCGATCATTACGCTGGTGGTGGTGATGACGCGAATCGTTTCCGTGTTGCGTCCAGCTTAGCACCGCCCGCTCCCGCTTTACAACGGTCGCGCCGTCACGGACCATTTGCCAAATTGGTTCTCAATCTGCTAAAAACACCGTCGCATTCCCAATCGGGTATGGAGCCGAACGGGCCTGCAGAGAGGATGAGATGGTACCGACCGTCATCCCACGCATGCGCATCCCGCGAGTCATCGTGCTGCTGGTCCTCACCGCCGCGGCGGTCCTGCTGGGGTGGTTCGCCTCTTCCGGCTGCAGCTCCGGCGGAACTTCGTTCATCGCCACGGGCGTCGGAACGAATGTCGGCGGTACGCTCTACATCACCGACGGCGGATACGAACGGATCATGCAGATGACCGACATCACGGGCGCCGGGCTCGCCACGTTCGGCTCGCCCGGCACGGGGACGGGGCAATTCATGAGTCCTGCGGCCGTCACCGTCGACACGAGCGGAACAATCTACGTGGCCGATGAAGGCGGCAATCGAATTGTGCAGATGGATGACATCACCGGCGCGGGCTGGATGACGTTCGGCACGGTCGGCTCCGGAATCGACCAATTCTCCGGGCCGGCCGGGATCGCCGTGGACGGATCGGGCGCCATCTACATCTCAGACTTGGGCAACGGCCGGATCGTCCGAATTGATGACATCACGGGGGCGAACTGGACCGTCTTGACGAATGATCCTAACAACCCTCAGGACACGCTTGACAGGCCGACCGGAATTACCTTGGACGGATCGGGAAAAATCTACATTGCCGATACCCTCAACAACAGGATTGTGCAGGTGGATGGCATCAGCGGCTCTGGATGGACCACATTTGGCATGACAGGCGACGGAACGAATCAATTTAATTTTCCCCAGGGTGTGGCCATCGACTCGGCAGGCCACATCTATATCGCCGACTCCCTCAACTACCGGATCGTCCGGATCAACGACATGACCGGCTCGGGCTGGGTCAGCTATGGCACACAAGGCAGCCAACCCGGCCAGTTTCTGGGTCCCGTCGGCGTTGCGGTGGATGGTGCGTCCGTCATCGACATCGCCGACAAAGGCTCCGAAGGCAACAGCCGGATCATCCAAATGGATGATATGACCGGGTCGGGTTGGTCCGTCTATCCCTGATGAAATATCGCCTATATGTGTTTCAAAATTTGATCGCAACACCGGCAACCAGCGAGGGGCCGATTTCCGCATGAATATGATTTGGCACGGTCTGCAGATCATGATGATTCAATAGGTCATAGCCGATCCCCAACGTGAACGATCCGCCTCTGGCGGGAGTGCCCCAAAGGCGGTAGCCTCCCAACGCCTGCAGGGTCAGGATCATCGGCTGACCGGGAATGGGCACCGATTCGAAGACCTCACCGGATAGCGAGATACGACGAAACGGACTCCACTTTGCCCGAAGGCCGAACCGGGCGTTGGCCTTCAGATAGGTCCGGCGAGTCGATTGGCCTCCTCCGGCGATTGAATAATAGAAATCAAAAATCACCGCTTCAATGGCCGGATCGATGCTCAAGGTCGCGTGATCATGACTGAACAGCCACTGATGGTCATACCCCATCCGATACCAATTCAATTGGACAGTAGAGCTTACAGCCGTACCGGCCGGAAAGGTCACATTATGGGTCAGGAGCGTCTGATCCAGGGTATTGTTACCGGACAGGTCGATGATCCTGGCGCCGCCATAGACATCATGCGAACCCCAGCCCGCCGCCACCGAGGCATCCACCATGGGTGCCGTATCAATGCCCAATTCCTTCAGGGTCGGCCGGTTGTGAGACGTGGTGCCGGGCTGACCGCCCGCCGGCGTTTGCAGATAGCCGCGAATCGGGCCGTAGAGGAACGCGGCATCGGCCGAGGTATGGAATCCCTGCTGCGGCATGCGCGTCCAATAACCCGCACAGCCGCCGAGCCATGGGCCAAGGGTCGTCAACACGACACCGATCAACCAAGAGATACCGCCCTTCAGAACCGAGTACCATGGCTCGCGAAACATGTCCGCCTGTCATCACCGTTAAGTCGAGTCAACCATCATGACGGGAGATGGTCAGTATTCGAATCATTGTAGTTCCTCTGAGGATTTTGAATGAGCTGTCATGCCCTACTGTCATGAATTAGCCTGATCCACCTTTGGAAATGACTCAGCACGTTCGCTCATTTCGCCAGCAATATTTTCAGAAAGCGGGAAACGCTGAGCCAACGAATCACAGTTTTTCAGGAATGCGGATCACAAATCGGGAGCCAACACCCGGCACGCTGGAAACATCGACCTCACCCCCATGCGCCTTCACAATGGCCTTGACCAGACTGAGCCCTAAGCCAAGCCCTCGTTGTGAGCGGCTTTTATCCCCGCGATAGAGACGATCCCAGATTTTGGGGAGTTCGTCCGGGGGAATGCCAATCCCGGTGTCCTTCACGCTGACGGCAATCTGTCCATTGAATTGGACCGCGTCGATGTCGATGGTTCCATCGGGTGGCGAATATTTCATGGCGTTATCCATTAAATTTGCAAATATCTGCCGCAGCCTGCTGCGATCTCCCGCCGCATACAGATCATCCGGAACGGTCACTTGGACAGAAAGATGTTTCTCCTGAGCCACATCATCATAGAGATCAATCACGTCATGGATCACATCCAATATCTTCACTCTTTCCACTGCGAGCTTCATCGTTCCGGTTTCGGCCTCGGAAATGTCCATCAGGGTATTGAGCATGGTCAGGATGCGGTCCGCCTCTTCGACACAATCGGTGAGGGCTTCGCGAATGAGTTCGCCGTCTTGCTTGGACTGCAAGGCCATTTCGGCAATGCCTCTGAATCTCGTCATGGGAGTCCGCAAATCGTGGGCGACATTATCCAATCCTTCTTTCATGCCAGTGATCAACGCATTGATCCGATCCAGCATCGTGTTAAAGAGTTGGCTCAGTTCATCCAGCTCATCACCGTGTAGATTCGCAGGGACTCGGGCATCCGTCTTGCCGGTCTGAATAACTATGCGGATAGTATGGATCAGTTCATGGATTGGCCTGAGCGTGCGGAAGGTGAGGAACACCCCCCCTCCAAGACCAAGCGCAATCACCGGAATCATAATATCGGCAAACACGTGGCGAAAATGCGCAAGGAATATTCTACGCTTTTGAATTGATTTCCCCACCTGCAAAACAAACCCATCAGGCAGAGGATGCGACACGATTTCATAGACCACCGTGTGATCCCCTGACGACAGATAGGCCCAACGGGGATTCGTCGCGGCAGTACTGCGGTCGAACGCGGTGAAATCGAATGCGACCGACTCCTCCGGGATAGTTGAAAAATCCTTCTGATGGCCCGGCCCGGTCAGCCGGACCAAGAAGAAGTCTTCACCACTGATATGTTCATCAGCTTTATTTTCCTCCATTTCTTTCCGCAGTCCATCAATCCCACCTTTATGATATTGAGTAAGATAATCATCCAACTCCGCCAGAATGACATCTCGATCTTGCCGGTGAAGCGACCGGGTAAGGGACGCATACGCCAGTGCGAAGAAGATCCCGGAACTGACAACGAACACAGCCAAATACCACAGGGTCAATCGGAGCCCGATGGTGCGCCGCGCTCGACTAAGTAGGTTTGAGGACATACCCGACTCCGCGGATCGTCTGGATCATCTTGTGCGTACTCACTCGATCGATTTTATTCCGTAACCGGCAGACCAGCACATCGACCACATTCGTCTGCGGGTCAAAATCATAGCCCCAAAGCTGCTCCATGATGATGGTCTTGGTCATCACTCTGCCGGCGTTCCGCATGAATAAATCGAGCAGCGCAAACTCCCGAGGCTTCAGCTCGATCCTCTTGCCGCCCCGAACCACTTCCCTCGTCAGCAGGTTGATGGACAGATCGCCGATCGTCAGGCGGGTCGGTTCGGCCGCCGCGCCGGCCCTGCGAATCAGTGCGCGAACACGGGCCAGCAGCTCGGAAAATGAAAAGGGTTTCGTGAGGTAATCGTCGCCGCCGGATTGAAGTCCGCGTACCCGGTCATCAACAGATCGCTTGGCGCTCAGAATGATCACGGGTGTCCTGATCCGCTGGCCTCGCAGCTTTTCGATCACACTAAGACCATCCAACCGTGGCAGCATCAGGTCAACGATCGCAACA